>JAFGMN010000071.1 GCA_016927515.1 candidate division CSSED10-310 bacterium
AGAGCAGGATGTTTGACAGATGGATTCCCATTTATATAAAGTGTCGTACGGTTCGAAAAGACCGGATTGGGAAAAGTGGTATTGGATCAGGAGGTAATCGACATGCGCGAACTGGTTGAAATGATTGCAAAACGATTAGTGGACCATCCGGACCAGGTTGAAGTCAACGAAGTCAAGGGTGAACACACAAATGTCATCGAGTTGAAAGTGGCGTCTTCGGACATCGGAAAAGTAATCGGACGACGGGGAAACACCATCTCTGCTATCCGGACGATTCTGAATAACGTGGGTACGAAGCGCGGTTGCAGATATGTTGTTGAAATCCTCGATGAATGAATGTATAGTCCCGCCCGCTGAATCCGAAAGCTGAATTCAGCATGCCGCGGATGAATTGGAACTGGTGGGTGTAGAACACCCCATTTCTCACGTTCGCTGAGGCTGATTGAAGAAATGACCGTACCAGGAGGAATCACGTCATGATCAACAAGAAAAAACGAACTTTTAAACGGCGGAAGGTTTGTCGGTTCTGCCAAAACAAAATGAACATCATCGATTATAAGGACATCGAAATTCTGCAGACTTTCATTACCGAACGAGGAAAGATTATTCCTCGCAGAATTTCCGGTACCTGTGCAAAACATCAACGCGCCTTATCCGCAGCAATTAAGCGAGCCCGACAGATTGCGTTGATGCCGTTCATTGCGGAGTAAACGATCCCTCCGGATATGGGCTGTCCGGATTTCAGAGGGATTACGGGGGTATAGCTCAGTTGGGAGAGCGCCACGTTCGCAACGTGGAAGTCGGGGGTTCGAGTCCCCCTACCTCCATTCAGGATCTTTGATTAATCGGCCGGTTTCCGGCCGTTTTTTTTTTAGCTTCCCCTCTCATCAACACTGAACGAACGTTGATAATATACAACAGAACGTCACCCGGGTAGCCGCTCTCTTCACGTCATTTTTATGCGGTCGCTTTTGTTCCATTCGACGAATAATGGTACACTGTATGCTGGGCCGATAGGTCGATTGGCACATCGGCGAGTATTCTGGTATTCTTAATCAAGGGGGTGCTCGCTGCCGGCGAATGACATGATGTTCATCACTCGTCTGATACCTGGTGTTGTTATCGGGTTTTTGATCACCGTTTCGAGCTTGCATGCCGAGGTGGCACCGGAATTCCTGAATATCTACTCCCGTGTATACTCTACTCGTCATGGGCTTCCCAGTAATCATGTGAGTCATATTACACAGGATGATGTCGGCCGAATCTGGGTGGCGACTCAAGCGGGCGTTGCTTCTTACGATGGACAACGATTCACGGAATATCCATTTCCTGATCGCCAGGATGCCAGCTTGTTCTTCTCTTTTATTTTCCACGACTCGCGCCATCGTACATGGATTGGAACAACGTACGGCGTTGCATTTATCGAAAACGGAGAAGTTAAAACGCTACCGATTAATTGGCCGGATGCGCCCCCGAGAATCAGCGCGATTGTTGAAGATAACTGCGGAAAAATATGGGCAACCGACAGCCGCAGGTTATTTCGAATCGATAACCGATCCCTTGACGTTCCCAAATGGGACAATCTGCCGGAAAATGTGATTATTTATCGCCTGCGAACGGCTCAGGATCAAACAGTTTGGCTCGGAACGAACCATGGGATGTTCGTGCTCAAGGATGGATCTGTTACACCGCATTCGCTTGATTTGAATGGCTCGATACTTGAATTCGAACTGGAAACCGATATGTCGGGTTGGTTGATCGATGAAACCAATGCAGTGTATCGATTTGAAGGAGAACGGGCGGTCCGGCAGTTTCACTTGCCGGACTCCGCCGGTCGTACCGTTCTTGATATGACCAGCGGTCATACCGGTGCACTGTGGATTGCAACCTATCGCGGGCTTTATCTCTGGCAGCACGATTCGCTGGAGAATTTCCGTTTCCGTAACGGTTTGGCCAGCAATGTCGTTATGGATGTTTTCGTCGATCGCGAAGGCGGATTCTGGTATGGCAGCGATAACGGACTCGGAAAAATCCCGGGTCTGATGTTCACTCGGTTGATGCCCACACCGGATCTGCCTATTTCCTCGGTCGCAGGAATCACCCGGGATAGTCGTGGTCGATACTGGTTCGCCGCTAACGAAGGGATACTCCGATTGGATGAGAGTGGGATTCAAATCTGGGGAGCCGCTGATGGTTTGCAGGATGAGTCGGCATACGCCATCATGGTTTACGGCGACGGAGTCGCGCTGCTCAATGCCAATGGGCTTTACCGGATCGATGGAAACGACACTGTTTCCCAGCTTGCCGAGGATACGCAGAACGGCTTTGTTCAGATGATGGTTCAGGATGAAACGATCTGGCTCTGTGGAGAGACGGGACTGTTTCGCTACAGACCGGCTGACGGAATCGTCGACATGAACACATATCTGGGTCTTCCACATGTGATACCAGTCAATGCAACATTTATTGATTCACGAGGGCAATTCTGGGTGGCGACCGATGGTGAAGGCCTGTTTGTCAGCCCGGACGCCGATCCGCTCCGATTCGAATCTGTAAAGGATTTGCCTTCTAGGCGCGTATTCTCCGTCTGCGAGGATATTCGCCGATCTATCTGGGCTGGAACCCTCGCAGGCGTGGTAAACATCGAGAATCGTACGGTGCGTCAACTTTTCAATCAGCGACAGGGACTTGTTTGCGACGATGTTTGGACCGTTATCTGCGATCGGGTCGGCGGTGTCTGGATCAGCACGAGCCGAGGCATATCAAGCATTGTCGACGGTCGGGTGATGAACTATGATTATAACGATGGGCTGAGTGGTGAAGATTTCCTTTCCAACTGCCGGTTCATCGATGACAAAGGGAGGATCTGGTTTGGCGGGTTCGGGATCACGATTGTGGATCCATCGGAGAAAATGCCCAGCATCCGGCCTCTTACGCATTTCCGCTATGCACGGGTCAACGGCGAATCGTTGAAAAACGGTCAAAAAATCCCATCAGGCAGAAACACATTCGAATTTGGTTTGATGTGTTCCAGTTTTCGCAGCGAGTATCAGAATCGATTCCGCTATCAATTGAAAGGATATGATGAATTCCGGTCCGAGCCGACGGCGTCGTCGGATATCCGGTATACGAACTTGCCTCGGGGGCGTTATATTTTGGTGGCCGAGTCGTGTAACCGGGACGGACAGTGGTCGGATATTCCCGTTTTGCTGAGTTTCGAGGTTTTGCCGGCCTGGTGGGAACGCCGCGTTGTGTGGTTATTGGGTTTCCTTATCGTGATATTGATGATGCGGCTATTGATTCGATTCAGGAGTTACCAGTTAGCGCGGACGACGCACCGGTTGCAGGAGGAAGTTCGGCGGCAGACGCGTGTGATCCAGAAGCAGATGGAGCGCTTGGAAGAACAGAAAAACCTCATGGAGCAGCAGGCTAAAATCGACGATCTCACGAAGCTTTACAATCGCAGGCATTTTTACCGGAAACTGCGGGATGCCTGGATTATGCGGCGGATCGACGGATCGGCATTGTCGATCATTATTTTCGATCTGGATTATTTCAAGAACATCAATGATACCTTCGGGCATTTAACCGGTGATGCGGTTCTCCGTCAGATATGTCAGGAAATCCGAAATCATGTGCCATCCAATGGGCTGGCGGCGCGGTTCGGTGGTGAAGAGATCGTCATTATGTTACTCGATATGGATCTGGACGGTGCCTTTCAATTGGCGGAAACGATTCGCCGGTCCGTTGAAAACCTTGAATTGGGTTGCCTGGATGACTCGGGGCTCAAGGTGACTCTTTCCGGCGGGGTTGCGTGCCGGATTGGGGTAGATACGTCCGATACGCCCGATACGTTGATCCGGGATGCCGATGAAGCGCTGTACAAGGCCAAATCCGGTGGTCGAAATCGCATTATGATGGCGGAGTGATCCGCTGCGGATCGCGTATTTCCTGATTTTCGGCAAGAATATCCAGCAGGTCGTCCAGCCGCCGGATGCAATATCGGGTGGTATACATCCCGGGATGCGGTGTGTTTTCCGGATTGAACCAGCAAAAATCGATACCCGCTCGATCGGCTCCGGCCATGTCACTCGTGACGCTGTCACCCACAAAAAGCGTTTGGGATCGAGGGGAATGCAGGTGATCGAGGGCGATCGAAAAAATCCGGGGATCTGGTTTGGCAAAACCGTATTCCCCGGAAATGACGACTGCGGTGAAACAACCGGCCAGACCCGAAAGGCGGATACGCTCCCGTTGCACCCCGGCAATTCCATTGGTCAGAACACCGAGGGTGTACCGGTGGTGCAGAGCTGTCAGTACGCGACAGGCACCCGGAAGCATACGGACATCCGATGCGAGACGATCAAGATAACGCCGGCTGAATGTCTCCCAGTCGGTATCAGACCAGCCGCGATGATCGAACAAACGCTGGAATCGGTGGATCCGCAGTTCATTCAGGTCGAGTTCACCATTTTCCAACTGCTTCCATAACTCAGCGTTGATATGATGATAATCCGCGTAGATATCAGCACGTAACGCACTCCGATCATCGCCATCAGCGACCCGACCAATTTCCTCCAACGCTCCGATAAGCGCAGCCTGAGCCGATGAATCATAATCGAACAGGGTATTGTCCAAATCGAACAGGATGGCGCGATACGTCGGAAGCATGTCGATTCGACTCAATTGATGTAGCCCAGGGCTCGCAATTCATTCAACATGCGTTCGTCACCCAGGGATGGGGCAAGGGCTGTTTCGGTCGCGCGGCGGCCATACGAGTCGATCCATTGAATCGGATAATGCGAAAGATACCCGGGATCGATCAGTTCTTCCGGTAGTTTGCCGTCGAAATCCCGTGCGATGGGCAGGCCCATCAGAGCCAGTGCGATCGGTGTCACGTCAAAAACGGAAGCGCCGGTGATGGATTGTCCGGCGGGAATTCCGGGGCCGCGAATGGCGATGATTCCTGGGGGCGCGTCGGTATGAATGCCGCGGGGTAGTCCTTTGCGGATGAGGAGATCCCGCAGGGCGATGGTATCGCCATCAGGGCCGGATGGCATCAATGCATGATCCAGAGTGGCTGCTTCCGCTAGCCGACACGTGACAGTGCCGGTCGCTGCGTCCACCCGGACCGTATCGAACAACGGGAGATTTCCGGACAGACGCACGGCTTCAAGTGATTCCGCCGCGGATTGAGCCGTCATTGCGACGCGGTCTGCGGGAACGATTCCGGCGGGTTCACGACCCTCGGAATTGACACGGAATACAACGGTTTTATCAAATGCCAGAAGCTGATAGGTATATAATTGTGTCGTTGCCCACGCCGTACCGGTGTTCGAACGATCCAGCCATCCCAGCGAGTTCAGCACGCGATCGAAATCGATATCCCAGATGTAATAGGGATCACCGATTTCATCCCGGGCACGCATGCCGTGATCCGAAACGACGATCAGTGTCCGTGATGGATCCTGTAACAACTCTTGGATAATCCCATCGTAATACCGATACCATCCGTACATTACTTCCGCCTCCGCCCGGTTCGTTTCATCAGCAGCATTCGCCGTATGGGCTCCCCAAAGAAAATGTTCGACACGATCCGTGCTTTTCAAATAGATCATGAACAGGTCGGGCCGGTATTTTTCAAATGTATACCGGCCGGCCAGCCAGACCGATGTATCGTCGAACATCCGGGTAGGAACCTGGCTCTGACCGATCAGCATCGGAGGTTCTCCCGGTTGGGGCTGGGGGCGGGCGTGTGCTGTGTCTGACGCGGCTGGGATGGATCGTGGATGGGTCGGAGGTTGAGGTAATTGGTCCATTATCGTCAGGTGGCGGAACGGGTCGATTTCGGCGAACAGGTCCGGGGGCCAAGTCCGGGGTTCTGCGTCTTCGGGTTCCAGTCGCGGCGACAACATCGCTCCGTTGACTTTTTCCGCAGGCCATGTTGCGAACCATTTGACGACCACGACACTGCGCTCGGCATCCGAAGCTATGTTCCACAGGGCGGGAACTTGGCGATCGGTTCCCGGAATGGGTACGTACCGGTCGGTTCCGGGAATCCGGCGAGTGAATGATTGAATCCCATGGCGGGTAGGGGAGACACCGGTGGCGATGCTTGTCCAGATCGATACCGACTCCGTGGGAACATATGTATCAAGTAATCCCCAACTTCCCTGTTCTTTCAATGCTTTGAAGCCGGGCAATTCACCTCGTTGAATCAATGGATCGATGATGTCCCATGTTGCACCATCGAGTCCCAGGATAGTCAAACCGGTCGCTGGTTTGTATAATGGGGATGGTGGGACGGTCGGCGAGCATCCGGTGGGACCAAGGGGTATGAGTGCAAGGCTGATGCCGATGAGCAGGATAACTGAGCGGGTGTTTCGTGCGTTCATGGTATTGATTGTAGATGCCCGGCGTGAGAAAGCAAGCATTGGGCGGTGTAGGAAGTGAGAAGGCATTGACGGACGACGGGTGATGAGGTAGAAAAATGCATCTCATCGTAAACAGGATGTGGTGAATGATTTGACGGAATGGATATGACAGAGCCGCAGTCACATGACGATTTTCCTGAGCTGGACGAGCGCCAGAGGCAGGTTTTTCGCAAGATCATGGAGGTCTTTATCCGGGAGGCGGGACCGGTTGGGTCCCGGAGGATCGCGAAAGAATTCGGATTGAGTGCGGCGACAATCCGGAACATCATGGCGGATCTCGAAGATATTGGTTTGCTGGATCAGCCGCATGTCAGTGCCGGCCGGACACCAACCGATGCGGGATACCGGTATTATGTGGACTACTGCATCGATGGAATATCGAAACCGTCATCCCTCGATTCCGAAGCCCGGCGGCGGATTTCCGAGTCGTTGGCGGATCGCAGCGAGATCGAGCGTATCATGTTGCAAGCCTCTCAGATGTTAAGTAGCCTGACGAACTACGCTGGATTGGTCGTGGCTCCGAAAGTCCGAAACTTGATCTTTCAGCGGATCCAATTCATCCGTGTGAACGAACGGCGCATACTTGTCGTCCTGCTGGCGAAAAACGGACTCGTTCAAAACAAGCTCATCGTGACGGATCACGATTATGATCAGGATATGCTCGATCGGATCACCCGATTGTTAAATGAACGATTTGGAGACAAGACCCTTCGGGAAATGCGCCAAGAAATCGTCAGCATGCTCGAGGAGGACCGGCGGAAGTATGACCATCTGCTGGATTCGGCGGCACGGCTGGGCGAATTGGCGGTCAACCGGGAATTTTTCGAGAAGGACAAGGTGTATCTGGAAGGTACATTCAACATCCTGGATTTGCCTGAATTTAAAGATTTATCGAGGTTGCGCGATCTGTTTAAAACATTTACCGAACGGGCAGCGATGGTCCGGTTGCTGGACCGCTGTCTGGATGAGGACGGCGTTTCGGTCGCCATCGGTTCCGAGACGGAGATTCCTGAAATCAGTGATATGAGTGTCGTAACGGCACGATATTCGATGAACGACAATGTGACGGGGGGCCTGGGCGTGATTGGACCCAAACGCATGCCTTATCGTCAGATCATTGCTTTGGTTTCATATATGGCATCATTTTTGAGTTATATGTTGAAGAACTGGGATCATCCCGACATTGAGTTTGAGAATTTGGGGACAAACGGTGATGAGGAGGCCTGATGGACACTAACCCGGCGAGAAAGCGGCCGCATGATATGAATAATGAAGCGGATCCATCTCTGAGTGACGATGTGCAGGTCCCTGGAGAGTATGTATTGGATGACGGGGATTTGGCTTTAGGGGACGATTATATTGTTTCTGCGCTGGCGGAGTTGGAAAGCATGCCGGAGGAGGCCCTTCAAGCGCCGCGCCGGTCGCCACGTTTCGTATCCGATGAGGATATTCCGGAGGAGGCATTTGAAATCGTTGACGATGTCGAGCCGAAATCGGTGGGAGTGGAACGGAAGGATGAATCGGCGGTTGGGGTGGAGTCGGACAGAGAACTGGAGTCGTTGAAGCGGCTTGTGGCGGTTCTGGAGCAACGGTTGAGCAAGAGAACGGAAAAATACCAGGGTCAGATCAACACGTTGCAAAGTGAGTTAAAGGAAAAGATCGGTATCATCCGGAAGATGCAGGTGCAGCATGCCCAGTTGCAGAAGCAGTATGAGGAGGCGCGGAGCGAGGGGCAGAAGAACCGGGAGAGTTGGATTGAAGCGGTTGCAGAGTATAAGAATTTGCAGCGGCGATCGAAGGTGAAGATGACGGAATTCGTCGAGTTAGAGAAAGCGCAGGTCATCCGTGAAATTTTGCCGGTATTCGATAATCTCATGCGATCAATGGAGTTTGCGGCTCCGACAGATGCCCTTGTGGAAGGTCTCCGGTTGATTGTCAAACAATGCAGGGAAATTCTGGAAGGATGGGATGTGCGGATGATTCCGGCGGAGAATCAGCCGTTCGATCCGTACTGTCATGAAGCGGTGACACGCATTCCGGTTGATGGTTGCGTTGCGAATACGATTGTCGAAGTCCTTCAGACAGGATATTCCATAGGGAAAAAGGTGCTGCGGCCGGCCAAGGTGACGGTCAGTTACCGCCCGGAATCATCTGCCGCGCCGGAGAAGTCGACTCTTGAACAAGTGTGTGATAAGGACCCGGAGATACCGGTTCCATTGAAACCAGGGGAAGAGGATCCCTCGGTTGATTTAAAGGATGGCAATCTGCAGTTAAATTCTGTAGAATCAGTCGAAAATGCCCCCGGATCGGACTCCCCCGGGGAAGATAGCAGCAGTTGTTAGGGAATCGAAGATGAGTTTGCAACCGTGTGTGATGCTCGACAAGGAGGCTCTTCAGGATGAGGCGAGTTATTGGTATTGATCTTGGCACGACCAATTCATGTGTTTCGGTGATGGAAGGGGCTGAACCCATTGTTATTCCGAATTCCGAAGGCAGTCGAACGACACCGTCGATTGTGGCGATAACCGATGACGAAGAACGCCTGGTCGGTCAGATTGCCAAACGGCAGGCCATCACCAACCCCGAAAACACGGTCTTTTCTGTAAAACGGCTAATCGGTCGGAAATACAATTCGCCGGAAGTCGAAAAATTCGCCGCTGTTGCGCCGTTTAAGATCGTCGAAGCGCCCAATGGGGACTGCCGCGTAAAAATCCGTGGATCCGAATACACGCCCGAGGAAATCTCTGCGATGATACTCAGCCGGATGAAGCAAACGGCGGAAGAATATTTGGGCGAAACGGTTTCTGAAGCAGTGATTACCGTTCCAGCCTATTTTGACGATCATCAGAAGAAAGCCACTCGGAACGCGGGACGGATCGCGCAGATCGAAGTGTTGCGGTTGATCCCTGAACCGACGGCTGCCGCACTGGCGTATGGCCTTGATGAAAAGAAAAATCAAAAAATCGCTGTATATGATCTCGGGGGTGGCACGTTTGATATCTCGATTCTGGAACTCGGGGACGGTATTTTTGAGGTTATTTCCACTCGGGGTAACACATTCCTCGGCGGGGACGATTTCGACAACCGGATCATCGATTATCTAGCTGACGAGTTCGAAAAGGAATCGGGAATCGATTTGCGGGAGGACCGGATGGCCCTTCAGCGATTGAAGGAAGCCGCCGAGAAGGTCAAATGCGAGTTGTCATCAGTGGAATCATCGGACGTCAATCTGCCGTTTATTACGGCTGACGAAGAGGGACCCAAACACCTGAACATCAACCTTACGCGGGACCGGCTCGAGACTCTGGTGAGGGATCTTGTAGATGAGACTTTTGAGCCATGGGTTAGCAAAGCATTGGAAGATGCAACCCTGGCAAAAAACCAGATCGACAATGTGCTGCTGGTAGGTGGCCAGACCCGTATGCCGTTGATCCGGCAGAAAGCAGAAGAGTATTTTGGAAAACCACCGCACTCGGGAATTAATCCCGACGAGGTTGTCGCCATTGGCGCAGCCATTCAAGGTGGTGTTCTCACCGGTGAAGTGAAAGATATTCTGCTTCTCGATGTCATCCCGATCTCGCTGGGAATTGAAACTGTCGGTGGCGTGTTTACGCGGATCATCGACCGGAACACAACGATACCCACAAAAAACATGCGGATGTTCTCGACAACCGAAGATAATCAGACCACGGTCTCGATCCACGTCTTGCAGGGGGAACGCGACCTGGCGGCACACGACAAAAGCCTGGCGCGCTTTGAATTGCAGGGTATTCCGCCGGCGCCCCGGGGGGTTCCCCAGATCGAAGTGACATTTAGCGTGGATGCGAACGGCATTCTTGGTGTTCACGCCCGGGATCTGGCAACGAAACAGGAGCACACAATCGTTATTGCCGCTTCATCCGGTCTGACCGATCGCGAGATCGAGGAAATCATCGGGGATGCTCGGATGCATGAAGCAGAGGACCGGAAACGGCGCGAAATCGTCCAGGCCCGCAATTCTGCTGAAACCCTCATCTATACGACAGAAAAGAGTCTTGCACGCTACGGGGACCGGATCGACGAAAAACAAATGGAAACAATCAATATGGCCCTGGCGGAGACGAAAAAGGCCCTGGAGTTCAGGGAAGTCGACAAGATTATTGAGGCGGTTCGCGCATTGAGGGAAGTATCCACGAAGCTATCTCAGGTCGTGTATCAGGAAGACGATGATGAAGATCTCGATGTGGAGGGACTTGGCGCCTGAGAGATGATGGCGGACCATCCACCTGGAAAACCGTTGGAAAAGGGAAAAATCTGGCCATATCTGGATATTTGCGCTGAGCCATCCGTGCGGGAATGGTATGTCATGGTCTGCTGGGAAAATGGCGCTATCGGAGTGGTAGAAGATTGCCCGAACGAAGGAACTGACCGCGTCTATTTCTCCGATCCAGCCAAAATGCAAATGGCAGCAGATCAACTTGCCGCACTGCAACCAAAGGCACCACCTTTGACACCGCATCATTCGGATGGCTCACCCCGGGTGCAGGCGGGCGAAGTGAAGGACCCGGGATGGCGTACCGCATGGCATGCGTTTTTTCAACCGGTCAATGTGGGGAGAACATTTCGGATTCTACCATCCTGGGATATTCCGCCTGTTTCGCGATTACCCGATGTTCCAGGTGGCCGGATACCCTTGATTATCCACCCTGGCCAGGCGTTCGGCACCGGCCATCACGAAACGACCACCGGGTGCCTGCGTATGCTCGAAGACATCGACCCAGCCGGAACCGATGTGTACGATGCCGGATGCGGTTCGGGTATTCTCGGCATCGCTGCCGCTCGGCTGGGTGCACGATCCGTCACGGGACGCGATCACGAAACCGAGGCCGTTGAAGAAGCCCGGCACAACAGCAGCCTCAATCATGTAGAACCGATTTGCACGTGGCATTGCAGTTCAGTGACTGACGAAAATAACCGCTTCCACCTGGTTCTGGCCAATCTCAATATTCAACTCCTCGTTACCATCCAGGGTTTTCTCGTGGATCGTCTGCTCCCAGGCGGGCAACTGCTTATCTCGGGATATCTTGTTCGCGATCGTGAAGCCGTGGAGACGGGATTCTTGACAACGGGCGCTGTCCAGTGTGCCGTTGCCGAAACGGTGAACGACTGGGCGGTCGCCCGATTTGTGCGAAAACATGAAGCCTGAACGGTTTTTTATCGACGCCATTCCCGCGGAAGGGGCATCGGCGGTTCTTCCGCCCAGTGAACTTCACCATGCTCGATCCGTGATGCGATTGCGGGATGGGCAACCTCTGATTCTGATCGATGGGGCCGGAACCGAAGCCGACGGAATTCTCCGGTTGCCGAGCTCGCACACGGCATTGGTCGAGATCCAACAGCGCCGATGGACACCCCGGATATCCCACCGGATCATGCTGGCGATTGGCGTGCCGGAACAGCGTGATATCCTGAGCGATGTCATTCGCGGTGCCATCCAACTCGGTGTAACGGACATTCACCTGCTTCAGACCGGTTACGCCGGCTCCCGCCACCTGCGCGAACCCTCCACGCTGATCGACCGGTGTCGGCGCGTTCTGATCAGTGCATGCAAACAATGTGGTCAGATATGGTTCCCCCGCATGCACGGCGTTGATTCGCTGGCTGCGTTTCTCAGCGGTCATGCAGACGCGTGCCGGGTATTCTGTGGATGGGAACCCCGCTTGGGTGATTTGCTGCATGCGGAAGAGTCCAGGGGATCGGGTGATCCTGCCGGAGACCTGGTGTGGTTGATCGGACCGGAAGGCGGGTGGTCGGAATCGGATTGCGGGTTGCTGGATCAACATAAGATATGTACAGTTCGGCTGGGATCGCTGACATTGACTACCCATGTCGCGGCACTGGCAGGACTCAGCGCGATGTTAACCCGTTTCAATCGCTGGTGACCGGAACGGAGGATCGATCCGATGAAAGCAATCCGGTGGGCAGTTATGGTTTTGCTTGCACTTTTGGCAGGCGGTTCGGGAGGAGCGTTTCTGGCAGGATATCTCCATTTTTCCGCCCAACTCCCCGAACTGAATGCCGCTTTGAATTACCGGCCGTCCCTGATTACACACATCTATGACCGACACGGTTGCGTTCTGGCAGAATTGGCCGTCGAACGACGGTTTCCGGTTCCACTCGCAGAAATCGCACCTTGCATGCACAAAGCAATCATTGCCATCGAAGATGAAAACTTCTACAGCCATCGCGGACTGGATCTCGAGGGCATTCTCCGCGCAGCATGGATCAATTTTCTAGCCGGCGATGTCGTTCAGGGAGGCAGCACAATAACGCAACAACTCGCCAAAAGCCTCTTCCTGACCCACGAACGTACCATGAATCGCAAGATCAAAGAAGCGATCCTTGCGTATCGACTCGAGGAAGAATTGACAAAAAGCCGGATTCTTGAATTATACCTCAACCAGGTGTATTTCGGCAGCGGAGCCTATGGTGTGGAAGCTGCCGCTCAACGCTACTTCAGTACTTCCGCTCGCAATCTCGAATTGCATCAGGCTGCCCTTCTGGCCGGATTGCCGAAAGCACCCAGCCGATTCTCGCCTCTGGTCAATCCCGACCTGGCACTTCATCGCCGAAATCAGGTTCTGCAACGAATGGCAGAAGCCGGTTTCATCTCCGGAGAAGAGGCCGGTCAGTGCATCGCGAAAGATCTGCAACTGCATGCCAAACCGGCTCCCGGTGTCAAAGCGCCGTACTTTATCGAAATTCTACGCCGCCAGTTAGAACGGGAATTTGGAGCTGACACACTGTATCGGGCTGGTTGGGATATTTATACCACACTCGATCTTGCCTATCAGGAGGCGGCGGAGACGGCTGTTCGGAATGGACTGCTGGATATTGAAAAGCGGCGGCGGCAATGGCGCGGTCCGGTCCAACTTCCGGCTTCCGACCGGGTCCCTGAACCTGGGGAACCGGCGGTGTGGACGGTTGCTGCGACCGGAGACAGTTGGTTGACGCTGGTGTGTTCAGAGGTTGACGTGCGGTTGAATTTTCGCGATATCTGGATCAAGAATAAGGATCTTATCCTGCTCAATCCTGGGGATCGTGTTTGGTTTGTCGTCGACGAGTATACCGATGAAGAGCGGACGGCGGTGCGAGCTGGACGGATTATCCAGGAGCCGGTTGCGGAGGCAGCGCTGGTGTCGATGGAAGTCGCCACAGGCGAGGTCGTGGCCTGGGTTGGGGGTTATAGTTTCTGGCGGAGCCAGTTTGATCGGGTGACTCAGGCGGTGAGGCAGCCGGGGAGTGCATTCAAGCCGTTTATTTATGCGCAGGCGCTGGATACGCGGTACACGGCGGCGGATGTGATCTATGATACGCCGATTGTGGTTGAAAAGACGTGGAAAACGCCGGCGGAGATGGCTGCTGAACAGGAACGCAGGAAAGCGATTGCGGAGGGGCGGGTTGATCTGGATGCGGTGGATACCCTGGAGGACATTGAGTTTTGGAAACCGCATAATTACTCTGAAGAGTTTTTTGGTGCCACGACGTTGCGGGAGGGATTGGCAAAGAGCCGGAACATCATGTCGATCCATTTGATGAGGGAACTCGGACCGTCCACTGTTATCCAGATGGCGCGCCGACTGGGTATCACGAGTCCGCTGACCGAAACGCTGGCTTTAGCCTTGGGGTCATCGGGTGTGACATTGATGGAATTGACCGAAGCATATGGTGCACTGGCCAATCTCGGTATCCGGGCTGAACCGATGATGATCCAGCGGATTATTGACCGGGATCAACACATTGTGAAGGAATACTACCCGGCATTACGCCCCAGTATTCGTCCGGAAACCGCTTTTCTTACCACCCATTTGCTTCAGGCGGTCATCACCGAGGGGACCGGTTTTTCGGCGCATCACCTCGGGGTGCCATTGGCGGGAAAGACCGGTACGACGAATAACTACTTCGATGCATGGTTTATGGGGTATTCGCCGCGAATTGTCAGCGGCGTCTGGGTTGGAATGGATGAACTGGAACCGATTTTTAAACAAGCGACTGGCGCAGCGGCAGCGCTTCCTATCTGGCAGGCATACATGGCGCACGTGATTCAAGATGACGGTCCGATTCCGTTTCCAGAACCGGAGGGGATTGTGTTTGCCACTATCTGCCGTAACTCCGGATTGCTGGCCACGCCGGCTTGCCAAGCCCAGGTTCGCGAAGCGTTTCGTATTGGAACAATCCCCTTGGATTACTGCGACCGGTGTGGCAAGACCGCCGGTGTCGGCGCAAAATCGACCTTCACAAACCTGGACTGGGATGCGGTTCCTCAAAATCGGGAATCTCCGACGCCGGTACCGGATGCTCCAGCACC
>JAFGMN010000072.1 GCA_016927515.1 candidate division CSSED10-310 bacterium
ATCAGATACTAAATGGCCTTGAAGCCCATTCTTAACTTCTTTTTTTACTACACCTTCCGGAATATGCACTAATGGCAAAAAATCGAAGTGTATTATATTGTTTACTTCACAATTTTCTCGAATTTTTCGAGTTGGTAAGTCCAAGTCGATTTCTGAATCATCGAATTTGTATTTTTTCATAATCTTTCGTGCCCAATTCTCGTCAAATTCAATCCGACTTGGCAATAGAAGAACTCAACTTCCGCACCCCTGTTCAAGTAGTTGAGGGAAAAGTCTTTTAATGGATTTGAAGAGAGTGTCAATAAGGGTCTGGAGAGCGTTTTCGGTAAATTCCTGACATTTTTGTATTTCTTCTATAAAAACTGAGAGCAATAGTTTCAGGGATTTGAAAAATGACAGATCCCGGATTTCGTCGTAACAGGCGTAAAAAAGTTCGCCATAACTTCGTCCGTCCTCCCGAATCCGTCGCTCGAATTCAAGAAAACAAAACCGAAGCCTACCGATGGTCGAATGAGCGATCATAGCATCGTAGCTTTGAGTTTGAATCTCTCCCGTCAGATTCAGAAAGTGTTTGGTGACTTTGAAGAGGACTTCAATATTCCAGATATCGGAAGTCACTAATTTAATCCGACCTCGGGAGGTTTCGATCAGAAATAATCGGAGCATGCCTTTAGCGGGTTTTCACCTCAAGGCCAAAGTAAAATCGTTGTGAATGCGTGCACCCATTAGGGCGCATTCCGACTGTAAACAGCACGGGGGTATATCACTCGGCTTCTTCTACGGTTGGAGCCGTTTCAGGAGGCTCCGATTGCACCGATTGATCCGATTGCACCGATTGATCCGAAAGCGCCGATTGATCTGGTTGATCTGATTGCGCCGATTGATCTGGCGTCGATCGGCGCGCGAAACGTCTTTCGCGCTTCTCCTTCGCCTTTTTCATTCGTTCCATCTCTTTGCGGTGTTTCTCAAATGCATTTTTCGTCTTGGCCATTTTGCTCCTTTCCGGGATTGAAGACAGGTTCGAAAACAGGGTACTGAAATGTACCCGGATTCACCGGATAACATCATCATACCATACTTCAAATCAAATTGCCTGCCCCGGCAGAAATCGGTATCCCGGAACGAAAAATCAGGAAAACAGAGTCCTTTTGATGTCTTTTCATCCTTGCACAGCAATCCTTGCGCCGCATCACTCAGTGAGTTATGATCGGAACATGTTTGTCGAAAGTCAGTGACCGCCGCATGAAGCGGCTTTTCTCAAATGAATGGATGATATGATGGATCAGACACCACAACCATTACGAACCTGTGACATTGTAATGAAAGGCGGCATCACCAGCGGTGTGGTCTATCCCAAGGCCATCTCAACACTTGCCAGGCGCTTTATCTTCAAAAATATCGGCGGAACATCAGCCGGTGCTATCGCGGCCGCTTGCGCCGCCGCCGCCGAATACCGCCGGTCAACAACCGGCGACACCCACGGATTCAATGCCCTCGCGGAACTCCCCCGGCTTCTGGGCGAGAAACCCATCGGAAACAAACACACCCGTCTCTTCCTGTTTTTCCAGCCCAACAAACGCACACGAAGCATCTTCAATGTTCTGACCGCCACGCTGGGCTGCGAAGCAAAAGCCTGGCTCACCTTCCTGATAAAAACAGGAACGAACTACCCCGTCTGGACCGTGCTGGGAACACTCCCCGGGCTGGCATTGGGGATTCTCAGCATACTCTATCGGGCTGCCGATCCGATCGCATGGCTGTGGCCCCTCATCAGTGGGCTATTGATGATAGCCGGCGGGATTGTTTTTGCCATCACGAGGCTTGCAGTCGACTGTGTGCGGGAGATTCCACGCAATAACTTCGGTCTGTGCAGCGGACTTTCCGATCCCGCAAAACCATGCACCCACCCCGGCAGAGAAGCTCTCACGAGGTGGCTCACTCGGTATCTCAACGAAATCGCGGGGCTCCGTCCCGATGGCACACCCCTCACGTTCGGTCATCTCTGGGGTACACCGATCAGTGATCAGGATATCGAGTGCAGAAAGGTCAACCTGGAGATGATGACGACGAATCTGACACATCGCCGGCCCTATCGTCTCCCGTTCCGCGATGACGCCGACCTGCGGGAAAATACGTTGTTTTATTTCCGGGCAGATGACTTCCGGCACCTCTTTCCCGAATCGGTTGTGCAATGGATGATCGACCATCCCCGCACACACCACGGCAAGGAAAAACGCATGGATCGCCGAAGACGGTTACAGGAAAAAGGATACTACCCGATGCCGGATCCGGCAGACCTGCCTGTTGTCGTCGCAACTCGCATGAGCTTGAGTTTCCCGATCCTCCTGTCAGCGGTGCCGCTGTATGCCATCGACCACTCCCGGGGAATCGCTAATGAACAACCGGAACGATGCTGGTTCTCCGACGGCGGAATGTGTAGCAATTTCCCCCTTCACTTTTTCGATACCACGCTTCCCCGGCGTCCAACCTTCAGCATGGATCTGACGGAAAAACCACCGGGCACGTCTTCGGCCGAGCTATGTCCGGAAATGCCGACAAGCAACAGCGATGGAACGTCGGAACACTGGAAACGATTCGATACGCTAACCCCCACGACGATCAATACGATACCCTCAAACAAACCGGCCCATCAGCGATTGAAGGGTTTCTTCGGCGCAATGATCGGCACGATGCAAAACTGGACCGATTCCACACAAAGCCGGTTGCCCGGCTTCCGCGACCGGATTGTCCGGGTGCCTCTGGCACACGATGAAGGCGGCCTGAACCTTAACATGCCACCGGAACGTATCGATGACCTCGCCGAGCGCGGGATGAAAGCGGCTGAATTGCTTCAGAAACACTTCGATGTTCCCTCGGATACAGGAACCACCATGACCTGGGATAATCATCGCTGGATACGCCTGCGATCCTACCTTGCTTCCCTTGAAAAATCACTGAATCATCTCGTCGCCGCCTGTGAAGAACCGGAAAATGGCGATCGCAGCTATTTCGAATGGTTGGAAGACCTGGAATCCAGGAGCCAATCCGACGACGAGACGGATAACGAAGATGCTCCCAGCTATCTCATGAACAGACGGCAGTTACGCGCTGCCCGGAAAACCCTCGACCACCTGCATTCAATCCACCTGTGTTGGGATGCTTCACCCGCCGCTGGAAAAGCGCCCCGTCCCCGGCCCGAGCTGCGCCCCCGGGCACAGATTTGATGACAGGATTCACCCCGCACCGATCGTCCTCGTAATCGGAAGACCGTGTCAAAAGTGGCCACACAATCTTTATCTGTCAATCTGAAAGCTGACGATCAGGGACAATCATCATCCTGATACTGCATGGAAGGCAGCGTATCGTCACCGGGGGCTCCACCGATATCGGCTCCACGAAGCACCATACTGTCATCGATAAAAAAGGTCATGACCCCGGATCCTCCATACACGGTGGGCCAGGCGGTACACCACCAGGCGTCACTGCTGCCACCGACAGGATCCGACACGCTCAACTGATACAAATACCCGTGCATCTCACCATCGCCAAGCTCTGGACAAATAAACGTAACCTGACCGGCACCGTTCCCGCTGATAAGACAGGCAAGACTGCCCGTATAAGTATGAGGATTGCTGTTTGTCAGATAGAGTGTTTCAGCTTCGACAAAACGCTGCATGGCAACGTGAGCAATATCCGTCTCATCATCCGGGAAACCATACGGTAATCCGGAATGCCCCGGCAAACCGCCTGGGAACGCTAAAGTAAAAGGGACCCGTTTTAGGGGTCAGTGCTAAAGTAAAAGGGCACCACCTCCAACTCTCTCCGGTTATACG
>JAFGMN010000073.1 GCA_016927515.1 candidate division CSSED10-310 bacterium
GATGGAGATGCCGGTGATGGTACCGGATGCGGGAAATCCGGATCTGGAGCAGCTTGGGATTGATGTGCTGGTGCACTGGGTTTCAACCGGGGATGGTCGAGTGGCGCACCTTTTTTATGATTCCGCGGCGGACCGGTCGATTGAGGCGAAGGAGCGTTTGGAGCGAATCTTTGATCAGTATTGTATGGTTCTGTTGAGTTCTCATGTTTTGCAAAGGCCAGCGGAAATGCCGAAAATTCGGACCATAGAAGTTGATCTGGCATCGAAGGAAAGTCGATCGCGCTTTCTTTTGGGGATTTTGCTGCCGATGATCATTGTGATCATCACGGTCATGGGTGGGTTGTATCCATCCATTGAAGTCATTACCAGTGAGCGGGAAAGGAAAACCATTGAGACAACCCTCGTAGCTCCGGTAAATGAAACGGGATTGATCGTTGGAAAATTTTCGGCTGTGATTGCCATGAGTATGCTGGCTGGAATACTCAATATCATCGCGATGATCCTGACGTTGCGGCACACGTTATTCAGCGGAGTCAGTGCCGATATCGAGTTTTCCATTCCATGGACGGCCATCCCGCTGATTTTATTTGGGATTTTGTTGATTGGAGCAACATTTAACGCGCTGATGATTCTGATCGCAGCGTTTGCCGAGGATTTCAAAGAGGCTCAAAGCCTCATATCGCCGGTGTATGCCATCGGCATTCAGCCGGCCGTTGTTGCCGCTATTCCCGGAATCCCATTCAACGCCGCAACAGCGCTGATTCCGGTGACCAATGTTTCACTGATGTTCCGGGCCCTGATTCAGGGCAATCTCGAGTGGCTTCCGGCCTGCATCACACTGGGAAGTCTCCTCGTCTGGTGTTTGGCGTTGTTGTATATCGCCCGGCTGCTGATTCGCCGGGATGCCGTTGTTCTGGGACTGAATCGAAATCAGCTTGCATCGCTGATCCGAATCCCGTTTCGCCTGAAAGGAGTCCGGTCATGATTCGCATCCATGAGTTATCACGCTCGTTTTTTGATCGTCAACGCGGCGAGATACGTGCAGTGGATGCACTGTCATTCGAGTGCGGCCGGGGAGAGATCATGGGGCTCCTGGGTCCGAACGGCGCCGGAAAAACAACGACTCTGCGGATGCTGGCCACCCTGTTGGCACCGACATCCGGGACAGCGGAATTGAATGGATACGATGTTGTTCGTGAACCCGATAAGGTCCGGTCTTCACTGGGATTCCTTTCCTCTACAACCGGCCTGTATCCCCGATTGACTCCAGAAGAAATTCTGCGTTTTTTCGGTGAAATCAACGGGTTGAAACAACCGGAACTGAAAAGACGAATCGATGAGCTGATTGCTGAATTCAGCATTACGGATTATGCCCGGGTGCGCTGTGAAAAATTATCGTCCGGTATGAAGCAGAAAGTCTCTATTGCCCGTGCGTTGATACAGGATCCACCTGTCCTGATTTTCGACGAACCGACCGTGGGTCTGGATGTTATCGCCGCAGCGCAAACAATGAAAACCATCCTGCAATACAAGCAACGCGGGAAATGCATACTGTATTCAACCCACATCATGAGCGAAGTTGAAAAACTGTGCGATCGAATTGCCATTATCCACAAAGGAAAACTCCAGGCTATTGGCACACTGGACGAACTCCGCAAACAAACCGGCGAACGATACCTGGAAGATATTTTCTTCAGTCTGATGGACCCCGGCGAAATCAATGGCGATGCCGCGACAGCCGAACCGCAACCATAGCGGATGAGGATGCGGATGATGTTGATCAATTGGAAAGATATTCAGACGGTGTTTCACAAGGAAATTGTCGAGATAATGCGGAACAAACGCATCATCGTTACGGCGTTTCTTATTCCAATGGCCATCTATCCCATTGTCATTTTTGGCATGGACTGGTTGCAATCGTTGGAGCGCCGGAAGATTGAGGAAGAGGGATATCGAATTGCCGTCTCGCGCAACATGTCGGATGTGACGGATTTTATCTGCCGTTCGAGTGATGTTCCGGTCACAATTCTGTATGCGGATTCGGTGTTCCACGCCGTGCGGGATGGTGAAGCGGATTTAGGAATTGAGTGGGAAGACCGTCCCGGCGAAGACCGCAATGTGTGGTTTTTTTACACTGGTTCTGAGGATCGGAGTATCAAGGCGTTCAGTGAAATTGAAATGCTGTTTTCCGATCATGGATTTGAGTGGTCGCGTCGGTTTCTGGCGCAGGATCTTGCGTTGGAGCATGTCAGTCGTTTTGAGCCCGAGCGGATTGTTGTAAAGGATATTGCGACATTGAAGGAGCAGACTGGGCATCGGATCGGTAAGATCCTGCCCTTTATCCTGCTGATGATGCTGGTCAGCGGTTGCTCTTTCGCTGCGATTGATATGATTGCCGGCGAGAAGGAACGGGGATGTTTCGAGACTATTCTTGTTAGCGGAATCAGTCGACGGAGCGTCATTGTTGGAAAGATGGCAGTGGTTGTGATGACAGGCCTCGTTTCGCTGCTGGTGAACGTCCTGAGTATGCTCATCTGGTTGAAGCTTGGCATGATGCAATCGATCCAGTCGACGGATACGGCGTTTGATATCAGCTTTGCTGCTCTTGCCGGAATTTTCATCTGTTCCATCCCGTTGACTCTCATCATCGCAGCGATCTTGATCCTGATCAGCGCTCGTGCAAAATCCTACCAGTCAGGACAGACTCTGCTGATGCCCGTCACCTTTGCTTCCCTGGTTCCGGCCGTGGCAGCCGTACTGCCCGGTATGCATTCCGATTCCTTTCTTGTCGCACTCCCCATCGCCAACGTGGTCGTCACTATGCGCGAGATGTTGGAGGGAACCTTTATTATCTGGCCGTTCTTTGTTGGTAATATCATCAACCTGGGTGTTGCTTCCGCATTGGTCTATTCCGCTGTCAACAGTTTGAACACGGAAGGCCGTTTGATTCCGGGAACCTCCGGGGGGGACATGGATGGTCTGCTGCGAATGCGGCGGGATCCGATCCGCACGGCATTCATGGGATTCGCGATCGTCTGGCTTCTGTTTTTCTACGTGGCCGTGCCTCTTCAAGCACGGGATCTTGTGTCCGGTCTTGTTTTTACCTTGTGGGGACTGATTCTTGTATCGGCTTTCGTCCTGGTCCGGATTCAGAATCTACCGGTCAGGGAAACGATGGGATTTCGGAACACCCACTGGAAAGTATGGGTTGGATCGATTGTTTTTCAGACAGGCATACTCCCATTGATTCTATACCTGAATCAGTGGGTAATGAACATTCTTCCGATTCCTAGCGACTGGATGGAAGCATTTAGTGATACGCTGACAGGTGATCTATCGAAAACGACATTAATTCTTCTGATGTGTATTTCACCTGGAATCTGCGAAGAGATGCTTTTCAGGGGAGCTATTTTCGGGAGCTTGAAGCGGAAATGGTCTCCGTGGCATGCCGTGATCGTATCCAGCATCATGTTTGGTTTTCTGCATTTCAGTGTCTACCGCTTGTTTCCTACAACCGTCATCGGGATCGCTCTCGGCTGGCTTGTCATGCAATCGGGGTCCATCTATCCGGCAATGCTGGCTCATGCCCTGAACAATTTTCTATCGCTCATCGTTGCCCCGGAATTGGAATTGGATAAACTCAGTTCCCACTGGATGCTGGTCGGGCTTCCTGCTGTCATTCTGGGAGTCATGCTGGTATGCTCGGGTTCCGGAAAACGGCGACGGTAGTTCATTGTATCGGCGCTGTGGATCCTCGAGAAAGGAGCTTACATGCGGAAAACGCTGCGAGATATTGCGCATAAACTGAGTCAATACGATCATTCGTGGCTTCTGGCGGGGAAAACTGCGGCGGTGCTTCAGGGCGCAATGATCCAAGCCCACAAGATCACTCTGTATTCCGATCAGGTGACCGCCTATCGATTCGGCACGATTTTCGATTCATATCGGACATTAAAGGTGAAACTCCGATCCGGACCGTCGTTGGCCGGTCATGCAGGGACATTTGATTTTCAGGGAGTGGAGGTATCGATTGTCGGAGATCCGGCGATCATCTGCCAGGACCGCCCATTCCACCTTCCAATTGCTCAACTGTTCATGGAAGCCAATAAATATGTGATCGACGATGTCGAGATCCCCCTTTTACCGGCATCATGGCTGATCCTATTGGGTTTGATTGGAAACGATATGGAGCTTGCCCGGTCGCTCAAATCCACGGGTATTGACCGGGAGATAGTGATGAAACAGTCGCGCGATCTAGGGGTTGCATTCCTGGCGAAACCCCTGATTGATGCTCTATATGAAACGAAATGAATCTCCAAACGCTCCAACGATGCCTGACATCGAACTCCCCGTATCCGGTAACGACGGGGGGTGTCCGCGATGCCGCTGTGATGGTACTGATTCAGGCCTATCATGGGGTGTGGCATTTTGTACTGATCGCCCGTTCGCATCGTTTGGAACTCCATGCGGGCGAAACGGCATTTCCCGGAGGCAGACGGGATTCCGAAGACCGAACGCCTGAAGATACGGCGGTTCGCGAGGTCGCCGAAGAAATCGGCGTTCCCGCTCAGACTATGAAGATTCTGGGCACACTTCCACTCATCATGACGCTGGGAAGCGGATTCACTGTTTATCCCGTTGTGGCCGTCCTGGATCCCGATTTCGATGGATTTATTCCAAATCCCGACGAAGTTGATTCCGTTTTTCGGGTGCCCATATCCATGTTTGACACGCACCCGGTTGTATTGGGACCGGAGCACTATTTCTTACGCGGGTATCGTATCGACGGTCGTGTGATTTGGGGTGCAACCGGAAAAATCATCCGCAAGTTTTTGGATTGTGTGAGTTCTTCACCCGGTGCTTGACCCTGTCGCTTGGGACTACTATGGTTCGGTTTGGATCGAAGGAGAGGACAAATCATGGCGAGCGTCACTTTTGAGCATGTGTATAAACGATTTGACGATACGGCTGTCGTGAATGATTTCAATTTTACTATTGATGATCGGGAGTTCGTAGTCATTGTCGGTCCATCCGGATGTGGTAAATCAACAACTCTTCGAATGGTGGCCGGATTGGAATCAATTTCATCCGGTATCATCCGAATCGGTGACCGTGTCATCAATGACGTTTCGCCGAAGGATCGGGATATTGCCATGGTTTTTCAAAATTATGCGCTCTACCCGCATATGAATGTGTATCGAAACATGGCGTTTGGATTGCAGTTGCGCAAATTGCCGGGTCCAGAAATCGATCACAGGGTCAGAAAGGCTTCGCAGATACTCGGTATCGAGGAGTTAATGGAGAGAAAGCCGAAGCAGTTATCGGGAGGTCAGCGTCAGCGTGTTGCCGTCGGTCGGGCTATCGTACGGGAACCGGCGGTCTTTCTTTTCGATGAACCGTTGTCGAATCTGGATGCGAAGCTCAGGGTGCAGATGCGAGCGGAGATCAAGAAGTTGCACGATCAATTGAAGACAACGATGATGTATGTCACGCATGACCAGGTGGAAGCAATGACCATGGGGGATCGCATCGTAATCCTGAAAGGGGGGTATCTCCAGCAGGCCGGTTCACCGATGACGGTTTACCGGTATCCGGAGAATGTTTTTGTGGCCGGTTTTATTGGGAGTCCATCGATGAATTTCATCCAGCGACCCATCGTGGGTGGAGCGATCGATTTGGATGGTCATTCTGTGGCGTTTGATGGGATTGTATCAGATTTGTTTGATTTGGATGGCAGGGCGTCCTGTATTTTCGGTATACGTCCGGAAGATCTTGTTATCCGGAATGATTCCATGGCAGATAACGCTTTTGGCCGAATGACGGGACGCGTTGAGCTGGTGGAAACCACGGGTTCGGAATCGCTGGTTCATATCGTGGCATGTGGAGAGGGTCTGGTGGCTCGATTGTCGTCTGAAGTGAGCATTCAGGCGGGGGAATCGGTGACCCTGTCGTTTCCGTTGAAAAAAATCCATTTATTCGATCCGATCAGCGAAAAAAGCCTTCGGAAACGGGTTGAAAACGAGCTGTAAATTATGCGCAAGCCGCTGTTCATCCTGACGATAACGGCGATGCTCCTGGTTGCCGGGTGCGGAGTCCCGAAGACCGAAGACACCGTTTATGATTTGATCCTCGCGCTTCCCGATGGGGAGCGGGAATTTGATCAATGTGTTGTGGACCTGGCGGATGCGGCTGATCATCGGTATCTGGTGGACGGATGGCATCGGCCGGCATACGGGGAAATTCCGGTTACGCAGTTTGTGTGGTCAGCTGCCGAGAAAGCGAGTGTGCTTCTCGATGCCCGCACCGTTGAGGAAAAAGAGCTACTCATTGCTGTCCGTCCGTATCATTTCGAAGGTGCTCCGCCCAATACATTGACCGTTGTTTTTAACGATCAGGAAATCGGACGGATCACAATGAAAGACGAATGGCGGACGTATCGACTGGTGATTCCGGAGGGTCTTGTCCGGTCCGGAGAGAATCGGGTGATGATCAGCCAGCCGCGGTTGTTCCGCCCAAGCGATGTCATGGAATTCTCGGCAGATGACCGGTTGCTTGGAGCCTCGTATGCCTATTTTGTATTCAGGCAGAAGCGATCTCCGCAGCCTCCTCAAATGTATACCCTGCCTCAGGTGCTGGGTGCCCGTAATTTTATCTGGGGTGGAACCCAGCGGCATGTCATCTTTGATGAAGCGCCTGCATCCTTTTCCTGGACCGTGACTCTGCCTTCCCATCCGATTCTGACTTTTGGAGCGGGGTATATGCCGGAAGGATATATGATCGATGGCGCTGATGCGGAGTTTTGTATCACGATTCAGGGTGAGGATGATGCCATGCGGGTTTTGTTCCGTGATCGGATACCTCCTCCCCGGCGTCAGCTGGAGATGGGATGGGATGAATACCGCAAGGATCTTTCGGAATACAGGGGACAAACGGTGAGGCTTACGTTCGAGACACGCTCGGATTTCGATAAAAGCAAGACACCGAATTCCGGAAGTTGGCTGGAACCGATGATCCGGAATCGCCATGCTGCATGTAATTTCATTTTTCTACCGGGATCCGGCAGCTTTCCTCCTGTGAACCCACTGGCGGGATCATCCTTTGAACGGCTGGCGATGACGGCATCCCTGCGCAGCAGCCAGTTTGGAGCCGCCGCTTCGGTGGATGACGACCTGCCGCTCCCAGTATCCCTGATGGATGAATTGGCAGCCGAAGGATGGCCGGTGGGGTATTTTTATACCGGCAGGAATCCGGTGTCTGTCGAGGATCGATTCGGCCGACGATTCGATGCGGTATTTGGCAGGCAGGAAACGACGGTGGAGGCACTCGAAGAAGTCCAGAGCGAGGTTTTCGAATGGATCAAACGGCTTGAGGGTCGGAGTTTCGCTCTGATTTTCGATGCTGTTGCATCCGGTGATGACGGGAAAGCGCCAGCCGATGGGCTGGAGGCGATGGTTGGTTGGCTGATGGATCACCGCTTCAACGAAGACAGTCTGATCATCCCATACAACGTGACAGGTGATGGTGGAGTCTGGATTTCTGTTCCGAAGGGATATCCTGATGTCCCTGAACGTCTATCGAATTGGAGCGAGATGGTCTCGTGGATTCGCACAGCGATAATCGGAGCGCCCCAATAAGGCGGGATAGCTAAAATAAGTGGAACCGATGGAAATCCATGCGTGTAAGTGGTATTGAGTAAAATACTGCCGAACTTCGGCGACTACCGGAAAATCGTCTATCAACTTTTCTGAGGATGGAAGGAACATGATCAAAGTTAAAGGGCTGACGAAACGTTTCGGGAACACTTTAGCGGTTCGGGACATCTCCTTCCAGGTTCCGGCGGGGCAGGTCCTGGGCTTTCTGGGACCGAACGGCGCAGGCAAGACAACCACGATGCGGATTCTGACCGGATATATGCCGGCGGACGAAGGAACCGCCACAATTGCGGGATTTGATATCTACAATCAATCCCTGGAGGTTCGAAAACGGATCGGGTATCTGCCGGAAAGCGCTCCCCTTTACCTGGATATGGATGTCCCCGATTTTCTTACATTCATTGCGCGGATACGCAAAATACCCCTTCACAACATCCGAGCAAAGCAGGACAGGATCGTAGAAATGTGCGGCCTGAAAACCGTGCTGCACAAAAAAATCGGTGAACTGTCAAAAGGGTATCGGCAGCGAGTCGGTCTGGCTCAGGCCATGATCCACGATCCCGATATTCTCGTGTTGGATGAACCCACATCGGGACTCGATCCTAATCAGATTGTCGAAATCCGTGAACTGATCCGGCAATTGGGACGCGAAAAAACGGTTATTTTATCGACCCACATTCTTCCGGAAGTGACTGCGACATGTGATCGTATCCTGATTATTCATGAGGGTCGGCTGGTAGCGGACGGTACCCCGGAGCAGTTGGCCACCCAGGCGGCCGGAGACGCGACGTTGTGGATAACTGTTGCACAAGCACCGCCGGATGCACGGGACGCATTGATACGGATTCACGGCGTAAAGGAAATCACCGTCTCTCGATCAGGCGACGACGATCGAAGCAGCCAACGCTTCGGACTGCGACTGGTCAACGGAATCAATCCCGCATCCGATGTGTTTCGATGTGCGGTGGACAACGGTTGGACTCTGACCGAGCTGCGTACCGAGTCGGCGACACTCGAAGATATTTTTGCAAAACTCACAACCTGAATGAGGTTCGACCATGAACGACGTATTAGCGATATTCAGACGTGAATTCCGTTCCTATTTTGATTCGCCGGTTGCCTATATCTTCATCACCGTCTTCCTGGTTCTGGCGGGCTGGCTGTTCTATTCCGGCTTCTTTATCATGAATTTCGCGTCTCTGCGAAGTTACTTCGATCTCCTGCCCTGGATGTTCCTCTTTTTCGTGCCGGCAGTCACGATGCGCCTGTGGTCCGAAGAGAAAAAACTCGGCACCATGGAGCTGCTGATGACGCTCCCGGTTCGCGACATCGATGTGGTCATCGGGAAATTCCTGGCCAGCTTTTCATTCATGACTCTCACCATCCTGCTGACCTTTCCGCTGATCATTACCGTATTCGCCCTGGGTAATCCGGACAGCGGACCTATCATCGGCGGATATCTTGGGGCGATCCTGATGGGTGGAGCCTATCTATCCATCGGCATGTTCGCCTCCAGTCTCAATGAAAACCAGATCATCGCTTTTATTCTCGGAGTCGTGATCTGTTTCGGTCTCTTTATGGTCGGTGAAGGATTTGTGCTGATGCGAGTGCCGGGATCCTGGGCGGCCTTCTTCCAGTATCTCGGATTGGGTTCGCATTTCAGAAGTATCGGTCGTGGTGTCATCGATAGCCGGGATATCGTGTATTATTTCTCGGTCATTTTCTTCTTTCTGTTCATGAATCTCCGGGCTCTGGAAAGCCGTAAAGGGCACTGAGGAGGCGACAATGGCGAAGCGACACATCGTTCAGAGTAGTACGCAATCGGTCACCCTGATCATCCTTCTAATGGGGATCCTGTTTTTCATCAATATCCTGTCGTACCGACTGTTTATGCGCGCGGATCTGACAGAAAAAAAAGAATATACCGTTTCGGAATCAACACGAAACGTGCTGAAAAGTCTCGGTGATATCGTCAATGTCACGGCATACTTCAGCCAGGATCTTCCACCTTACCATGCCGGTATCCGAACCCAAGTAGAAGATCTTCTGTCGGAATATGCCGCTTATTCGGAGGGTAACCTGAATATCGAATTCGTGGATCCAAGTGCTGATGAGGAGTTGAAAGCCCGGCTGGCGCGGATGGGGATCCCCGAAGTTCCCCTCGGCGAGATTAAGCGGGACAAACAAGTGATCAGCATGGGGTTCATGGGGATCGCCATTCAATACGGCGATAACGGCGAAGTGATTCCGTTTATCCGAAATATCAGCAATCTGGAGTATGATCTGACCGCCGCTCTGCTGAAAGTGAAGGACAAGACCGAAAAGATCATCATCTGGGTCGGCGAAAGTAAAACAGATCAACAGGACCCGGAAGGTCATTATTTTCTGCATGAGGAACTGAATAAGACTTTTGTTGTTCGTCCCATGGCACCGGCGCAAGTGACGGTTATTCCGAAACGCACCTCACTGGTGATCGTCGATGGGTCATCCGATCTGCCGGATCGTGCATTGTATGCGATCGATCAATATCTGATGCAGGACGGAAAGGTCATCGTTTTGACCGACCGCGTGACGCTCAATCCGGATCAGGGTTTATCTGCAGCTTCGACCGACCAGAGCATCCACGGTCTACTGGAATCGTACGGGATTTCCATTGCGAAGGAACTTGTGGCCGATCGTTCGAATGCGATGGCCATGTTCAACAGCGGCATGGTTCGGTTCCGACTGCCATATCCATTCTGGCCCAAAATCGGGCGGTTGGGGTTCAGCCCGGATAACCCGGCGGTAAATCAGTTAGAAAGCCTTGTGCTTCCATGGACCTCTCCCCTGTCTATTACCGGTCAGGTCGACGGGCGAACCGTTGTTCCCCTTGTGGAAACCTCGGAGGTATCATGGGTTACGCGGGAGCCATTTGATTTGAACCCACAGCAGAAATGGGATATCACCGAAGACGATCTTCGCAAGAGCATTCTAGCGTACGATCTTACCGGCCGCTTTATCAGTTATTTTTCCGGAAAACCCATTCCGAAAGATCCAAGCGCTCCCCTTACCGCTGGCGAGGAGGAAGAAACTGAGGAAGAGATCGATTCTTCTACCGATCAGGGGCGTTTGATTGTTGTAGCATCCACCCGTTTTATCACCAATCAGTTTTTATCCCTTCACCCGGAGAACATGATGTTCCTTCAGAATATCGTTGACCATCTGGCCATCGGAAACGACTTGATCGGTATCCGGTCACGGCAAGTCACAGATCGTCCGCTGTCTTTCGGCACGACGGATGAAAAGGCAGTCGAGTCGAAAAAGACCTTTCATCGGGTGATGGGAACGGTCATGATTCCGATCCTTATCGTTTTCTTCGGTCTTGCCCGGACAGCCATGCGGAAGCAGGCGAAAAAACAACGCGAGCAAGGTTCTAAGGAGACTCATCATGAATAAACGGACACTCATACTCCTGGCACTCTTCATCGTGCTGGCATTGCTAGTCTATGTTCAGGAAACCGGGCGAGAAAAAAAAGCGCAGCAAACCCCTCCTGAACTGGGTCTATTGTTTCCCGATTTCGATCCTCAGGCCATACACGGTATCCGCTTTGGATCATTCGGCAGCGAAGTGGAACTGATCCGAGAAGGCGACAACTGGTTTGTGCTCGACGCAGGTCAAAAATTCCCGGCGGATCAAGAGGCCGTTGACAAAGCACTGGATACAACGCGGGAACTCGAGGCGATACAACTTGTATCACGGGATCCAACCAAACACTTCGAATTCCAGGTTAATTCGCCTCAGGAAACGGAAATTACCGGTGAAAACGGTGAAAAGAAACCGATGACGATGGGCACGATGGGCACAGAAGTTATTATGACAGATGGAGAACAGAAAGAACGTGCCCATTTTTATGTCGGAAAAAACGGTTCGGTGGATTTTATGACTACCTATATCCGCAAAGAAGGAAACGATCATGTTCTGTTGTCGGACGGGTATTTGAAAATGATCTACGGCAAAGGGGGAGCAGCGTCGTGGAAGGATCTGGCGATTTGCGAGATTGCACCGGAGGATATCGAAACGGTGACGATTGGACATGGGAAAGAGCTAATTGTTCTGCAACAGGTTCAGGATGAAACGGTCCAATCGGAAACCCCGGCAACGATCTGGAAAATGATCCAGCCGGATCGCGGCGTAGTCGAAGGACCGATGGTGCAGCGGATTACGGGGATGTTTCGGCGATTCAGGGCATCCGATTTTGCGGCCACACTCGACGATCCGGCTGCGTATGGTTTCGAGTCACCGTCGGCGCGGATTGCAATCAAGCCGATCGAAGGTGATGCACGTGTTTTTCTTTTCGGTGCAGCGGTCGGCGACAAAGCGGAACAGTTTTATTTCAAGGAGGAGGGACAGGATACGGTGTTTGTCCTTCCGAAGTACCGGCTCGAGACGATTCAAAAGGAACCGGACGCGTTTTTCGAGGAGTCCAAATGAACCGGTGAGTATCATCGGGATTCATCTGCCTACGGTCGAAGAGCCGATCCTGTTTGAACAGCGAGGGCTTCCTGTTTCCCAGGAGGCCCTTTTTCTATTGAAGTTTCTGGTCCAGGCCCGTGTTTCGCCCGATCATGCGGCGGCGGATCTTGGCTGTGGATCCGGGCTGCTCACTGTCGGTCTTGCCCGACTGTTTCCGAGTATTCGGGTATACGGCGTCGAACTCCAACCGGAACTGGTGTCTGTTGCTGAAGACAATGCACGTCGCAACGGCTTGATGTCCCGAATCGCGATCATTCAGGGCGATATTCGTCAACCGGAGTCGCGCCCACCTGATAATGCCTGCGATCTTGTGGTCATGAATCCCCCGTTTCGACGAACAGCCTCCGGAAAACTCAGTCCCGATGTGTTGCGTCGGCACGCCAATCATGAAATGGCTGGTACCCTGGAAGATTTTATCCGGGTTGCATCCATCTGCCTTTCTCATCACGGACGAATGGCGATGGTCATGGTACCGGAAAGGCTTCCGGATACGCTGCAAATGATGACCGAACGACACGTTCCGGCAGCAGTGATTCAATGGATACACCATACCCCTCAGTTACCTGCCAATGCTGTTTTGATATTGGGTTGTAAGGGGGGGCGCGGCGGTCTGACCGTGCTGCCTCCGTTTTTCTGCGCAGGAACGGTTGCCTGATTCAACGGAAACAGGTTACTCTCAAGAACAATGAAACTCCGTCTTACATACCGTTTGGGTGCTGCATTGATCGTGATCCTCGGGGTCGCCGGGATTTTTTCAGTTCCAACGGTGATGGCTAGTTCGGCGACGCTGATAGTACGGACCAGTGATGATCTCGGAATGCCGTTGAGGAATGTTGAGATCCGGCTGGAAAAATGGGGACCCGATTGTCTTCTGGAGCTTAGGTTGCAGGTTGTCACGGTGACGGTTACATCGTCTTATGGGATCGCGTGGTTTCGGCAGATACCGCCGGGCCGATACCGGATCATTGCTTCGCGGAACGGATTTGAAAGGAAAGTGTCCGATCCGTTTGACATGGCAACGGAATCGATCACACGGTGCGAAATCTACCTGTCTCCCGATTTACCGAGCACCGATCCGGTAGGCGATCGGTCCATGGAGATTAACCAGTGGCCGTTTCCAGCGGTGGGAAGCCGGATCGCCACGTCGGATTTCCTGGGCTCGACCGAAACATTGCCCGAACGGATGCGTGCGATTCCAGGTGTACTGATCAATCCTGAAACCGGAATGCCGCTGTTTTCTTCGCTTCGGACATCGGATATAGGGCTTATTATCGACGGTATCCCTGTTATCGATCCGGCTGATCACCGTCCGGGCTTCTTTCCGCCTGCATGGTTCACTTCCGATGTGACGGCTGTCCGAGCAGGGATGGACCTGGGATACTGCTCCTCGTTGGGTGCTAACATCCATCTGGAAACACCCAGTCCCGGTAGCCGCCTGTTCACCGGAATCTTCGGCGTCTCGGACATTCTCGTCAGCGATTCGTTTCTCGATACTCCAGAATCTCGTGACGCATTCAACTATTGGAACGGTCGCGGAAGCGAAACCACGGATTCCAGTGCTTCAGGACAAACGTTGATCGATCGCAGGTATCAGCTGTTGCTCAGGAATTATTCCGATTGGGCTCATATGGTCCTGGCCAGCGAATGGCGTGAATCCAATCATGGATATGTGTCTGATTATGTCGGTTCTGACTCACTCTCGGACTGGAATACGTGGTTCAAGGCCACCCGTCAGGTCCACGAAACGGCGACGCTGTCCGTGACAGCCGGATACCAGAAAACGGACTTTTCGCCAGAAAATCAATGGCGTCTCCGGGGTTTGAATCCCCTGCTTACAGAAAAAAACAATGTGTTTAGCGCTGTTGAATTTCGGAAACGATTTGGTTCCACGTATTGGTACGATATTCTCCTATCGAACCTCGATCTATCAAATCAAGCAGATCCCCTGGAAACTGATTTCAGTTTTAAATACCCCTATGGGCTGGGCAACTGGATGGCGGACAGTCGTCGCCGATCGACCAATCTGGTTTTCAAAGGTGGTCGAATCACTCGGTGGCATGCGATTGAAACCGGATTCCATGTCAACTGGATGGATATCACTATCTTCGAAGGGTTCGAAGAAGAAACAGGGTCTGACTCGCCGATTAGCTACATCTGGAAATCCAAAAATCATGATTACGAGTTTTCCATGTGGGGACGGGATCGCTGGTTTCTTCACAAAAACATCGAATTGGGAATTGGCATCCGATGGGATCGGTTTCATTACCTGGAGCTATCTGATTACCTGTCACCCCGTTTCTATGCTGTTCTCCAGCGCGGAAATCACCGTCTGACAGCCGGGGTCGAGCGCATCGTTCAGTCTCCCGGCATGGGATTCAATTCCGAACAAACCGTTATTCCCATGGATCCGAATAAACTGGTTCCCGTGACCGAACCACAACAGGGATTCCGATGGTATGGAAACTACCGATGGACTCCCCGCGATGGTCTGTCTTTGACCGTCGGAGGTCATTACTCGCTGTTAACACGGACGGTGGTCATGCTTCCCCTGGAAACAGATCCGGGTATCGAGTTTATTATGCCTGTTGCAGGGGATGCCGGTCGGAATATGGCGTTGACGGTTGCTACACAGTGGCGTCCCCACCGGAGCATCACGCTTGCGTGCGATTATGCATTTAATCGGTCACGGCTTCCGTGGGGAGAGGATGTCCAGTTGTCATCGGTTCGGCCCTATCTTGAGATGCCCTGGGGGCGGGTTTTCTATCGCTCTGATATCGAGGGAACGATGCCCTTGACGCATGATCTGACGCATGCGATTCACGTTCGGGGTATCGCACGGATACCATGGATCGATGTCGATGCGACGATTGATTACCATTGGACGACCGGAAGACGATTTACCCGATTCGAGGGTGATCCGGAAGCGGACTGGAGTTACGATCCGGAAGCGATCAACGATGAGACCGGCGACGATGTGAACCGGATTGATATCGATTTTGGCCGCACATTTGGGTTATCGGAGCGCGTTGTCCTCGAATGCCATGCAGCACTCCGGAACGCTCTCAACGATTTTCAGTTCGCGCAATGTAATCCGTTCACAGGAAACCCAGTCGTTGATCCATATCGCACTGATTTTAATCAACCGCGAACGATTACCGGATCGATGTTCATCCGTTTTTGACAGCACCCGTGAATCAGTCTATCGGCTTTTTCAAGCTGCGTATCCCGTTTTCCATGGGAACAATCACGACCAGAGACGTGATCACTGTCACCAAGATCCAAACAGCCGTTCGATCGGTATGGCGGATGAATTGCAGCCAGCGATACCCGATGGATAGATATCGGACTGTATCCGGAAGGATGACAAGACCGATGGTCAGGACGATAAAGATTACGGCAGTGATCATATAGTACAACCCTGTCGCACTCACGGCCACCATCGCCGCATCCTTCATGTCAAACCGCGGTTTCTGTGCTCCTAACCCCACCGCAAGGCCAGTACATCCAACAGCAATGGCCCACTCCGCTACCACGCACTTCACAACCAATGCAGTCCGCACATCGAGTATGCGGACACTGAATACAACGAGAACCGTGCCAATGAGCATCGAGGGAATGATTAAAAAAAGAAACTTCTGCCATAAATAGCGTCGCCAATTGATTGGACCGGTTTGTAAAATCCAAATGGATCTTCCCTCGGCACTTACTGCCGGGAAACCAAATCGGGCCAACAACGCCGATAGAATCAATCCGGCAGCGCCAACGGACACAAAGGCCATCGAGTATTGAAATCCATATAATTCATAGGGCAGATTCTTGAAATTGAACACATAAATTACGATCAGTGCAGCGATGACGATCAATTGCGACCACTGGCCGGGATCTCGATTAAAGAGAATCAAATCCCGCTGCAGGAGACTGCAGCGAAACGGTGATGCAGGTGATCGTTTTCGCGTCTTGACCGATGGATGGGTTTCCACTCTTTCCGAATCCCTGCCTCCAGATCGAGCTTTCCACCAGAACAACCGAAAAATGCTGAAGGCACATCCCAATCCAAAAAGGGCTGTTCCCCACAGACGAACGCTGAAGTGCCGATTGATCGCAGGACGGTTTTCACCATAAGCGGCGATACCTTCCGCAGCCCATGCTGCCGGTGACCAGTCTATGGTTGGAATTCGAAGCGTATCCAGGTAAAAATTGACCTGCTCCAACCCGATCGGATCGATCAGTTTTTCAGGCTGCATCATGCGAAATATCATGATCAAACCGGTAGCCAAGAAAATTCCCATGATCAGGAAAACCTGCTGGGTACGGCGCGGAGAAAAAACCATGATCAGTAGGATGCCGATGATAACACCGGCAGCCGTCGGCAGGATCAAGGATGGCAGAATAATTAAAAAAAGTTGGGGAAAAAAAGGCTCATCCGGTGCTAAGACCCGGCTATAGGCAAACAGAATCGGCACGGCAAACACCAGGAACATCCAGGAACTCCGGATGAATGTCTCAATGAACCGGTTAGCGAAGATTGCGGATTCCGAAACAGGACGGCAGTGCATCATTTCGACTTCGGGTGATGTGAAGTAACTGGAGATCGACATGACAATGTTTGAATATATCAGTAACACGGTGAAGACGAGGTAGACCATCTGCAGCAATTTGGCTAGCAGGACGTAACGAAGGCCTTCGAGGTGTATTTGATCCATGATATGCTGAAAAAGCCGAGTGGACACGTAGTATTCTGCACAGATAAACAGCAGACCCAGGAAGAGGATGATAAGTGATGGAGCGGCGGGTTGGGGGGAGGGCCCGGCGTAAGTATTCCGGATACGCCTGATATCCGGTGCAAAGAGGAGGCCGAGTGATTTTATGAATCCCGGGGGGGTCATTGGCGGAGTGCCTCAACGGGGATTTCGCCGATATCCCGGGCGCGAGTTAACTCGAGAAAGATTGATTCCAGGCGATGGTTCGATTGCCGGGTCATGTCCCGTAATTCCGACATTGTTCCTTCGGCAATGAGACGTCCCTGGTGGATGATGCCGATTCGATCCGCAATCTGCTCTGCGACATCCAGGGAATGTGTTGAAACAAATGCAGTTAAACCGGCTTCACATCGTTGACGCAGCAGCTTTTTCAAAATAACTGCTCCTCGGGGATCCAGACCGACCATTGGCTCATCGACGATTAACACGGGCGGATTGTGAATGAATGCGGCCGTGAACGCAATTTTCTGGCGCATACCATGGGAAAACGAACCGATGAGTTCATCCTGAAACGGGAGCAATTCGAATTGATCCAGCCAGTATTCCGTACGCGAATCGCAATCCTCGGGTTTAATCCCGTACAAACCGCCGATAAAACGAAGAAACTCCCGGGGCGTCAGACGATCGTATAGGAATGGTTGGTCGGGAATGTATCCAAAGGACGCTTTTGCAGCCCGTGAATTTTTTACGATATCGAACCCGTTGATTACGACATGCCCGCCGCCTGGTCGTAGCAATCCACACATCATTTTGATGGTCGTTGTCTTACCTGCACCGTTTGGTCCAAGAAACGCGAACAATTCTCCTCGGTTCACAGTCAGGGACAACTGATCGACAACCGTTCGTTTTCCGTATCTCTTCATGAGATTTTCAATGCTTAGCATGATGTTCCTCCATTGCTATCCCTCCGATCCGATATCAACGCAGGATTCTCTTTCGTTACACCCCGGACCCGCCAGCGGTTCCGCAGGATTCATTGTAGCAGAAACGGCGGGAAAAGCGCTCGGTCGTCATGTGTTACTTGTTATAATATGTTTTATAAAAGGCCACCGGATCCGGCGTTCCAACCATGCGATGCAGTAGCCAGGCTGTCGTCAGCCGGATGACCAGCATTCCGCGTTTCCAGTTCTCTTTTCGCCCCCGTGGAAGGGGTCGTTCCACCCGATCCCACAGATAAACGGTTGGTCCGAGCAGTTTCATCCGGATGGCCAGTTCGACGTCTTCCATCAGAGGTATATCCGGAAAAATGCCGGTAGCGAGGAGCCATTCTCTGCGAAAAAACTGGACTTGGTCGCCAAACGACAACGCCAGAAATCCGGCCCTGAAATCGGCAAAAGCAGTCAGCATCTCGCCCCGAAGTGTGGACTCGGAATAGATATACCCCACGGAACCTCCGGAAAATTCCGGATTCCGGGCCAGGCATTCCCTTATGCGGTCGATCTGTTCACACGTCATTCTTGTTCCCGCATGCATGACAACGGCGATATCACCGTTTGCCGCGATCAGACCGGTGTGGATCTGCCCACCCCGGCCTCCCCCGCTTGTCATCGGCTGATCGTGAACAATCACCTGTGCTCCCGCTTCTATGGCGAGATCGCATGTTGAATCCGTCGACCCACCGTCAACGACGATCACTTCCATCGCTTTGCATTGCGTTATACTTCCAATACACGCTTGAATTCGCCGTTGATCATTGAATGTCGGAATGATGACACTGACTGAATCTGTGTTCGTCGGACGCAATCCATGTCGCATTCCGGAAGCTGATCGTCGGATTTCAAATGCCAGACAGATAAAGAATGGAACCCAGATACACGTTTGAGCGCTCAGGGGATAGTATGCAATTCCTGTGGTATGAATGTATCCCTGCAATACATAGAAGGCACTAATGGACAGGGACAGGACGGCCAGTGATAAGGACGGACGGATAACCATCAGCATGACGAACAGGGTGATGAAGCAGGGGTAGACAATGGGATTGATTAGGAGAAAGGCCAAGCCGGTAACGATGCAGAGAGTCGGCAGATCGAGTGGTGTGTTCCGATTCTGGCTGGGATGAAAGCGAAGGATCAGGATTGACCAAAGGATCAGGAACAGGGCGAGCTTAAGGAGCCAGAGAGGTGATGCCGAAGCGGCAAGATAGGATTCGAGGATTGTCAAGAGATGCCGGCGAACAGGGGGGGAAAGGATACTGGGGAGCAGACCGATCGCGGGAGTCAGGAGAGCGAACAACCGATTATGCTGGCGGATGAACAATGGCCAGATAAACAGGCTCAGGATGGTCATTTGGAGCGACAAACCCAGGAGAGTAAACATCACGAGAGGATGGGATCGATGGGACGATCGGATGGACGCGAGGAGGCAGGCGATAAAAAAAAGGGTAGCATGTCCCAATCCGGCGAAGGATGTCAGAACAAGGGGGTGGACGGCATACAGGAGCGACATTTGGATGGGTAGTCGCCGGTATTTGAGTTCCTGAATCAGCATGCCGACGACGAGCAGGTCGAGACTGATCAGGATGATTTTCCAGCCACAGGGAGAAAGCCCGATTGCGGTCATGATCAACTCGCTTGTTGCCGGGACGGGGATGATGAACTGAGTGGTTGATTTTTCCATTGCCATTGGAAAAAACAGGATTCGGCTGATCAATGCCGTGATCAATATCACCCCGGTCATCACGTGTGGACTCCAGCGCTTGTCGATGCATGTGACCAGTCCGGGTAATGCTGCCCAAGCAATGCAATACATCGCAATGAAAAACCCGGCGGGAATGGTGTAACCTCCCGGAAGATCCAGTGCGAGGATCCCAGGAAAAACCAAGCGACCCATGGTTTTCCAGATGATGATCATACCAGCCAGCCAGATCAGCCAGAATCCGGTTCGAATGAGCTGTTTCGATTTCATTCGGATACGAAGAACGTCAATGTGCCGTCGATTGGACGGACACGAGACGCGGGCAGAGCGGGATCCCCTTCAATAACCTTTCGGAAAACCTCGCTTTTATCTGTTCCACTCACGAGAAAAACCACATGTCGGGCATGATTTATAACCGGCAAGGTCATGGTGATCCGATCGGTGTCCGCTGGTTTTCGATGAACTTCTGAGACCCATCGTTTCTGTGTGTTCAATGCAGTGCTGTCTGAAAACAGAGATCCCGTGTGACCATCTGTACCAAGTCCCAGAACGATGATATCGAATTTGGGCCAGAATGCATCGGGATGAAAGTAGGATCGCATCACTTGCTCATATACATCTGCAATTTGAAGGGGATCCTGAAGCGTTATATCGGGGTGATTCAATGTGCCGGTAAAATGCGGTATGGTGTTTACCAGGTTTTCTCGGATCATCAGGAAATTGCTTTCGGGATAATCGGGAGAAACAATGTGCTCATCAGCAAGGAACAAATTGACAACGCTCCAATCGATCGGTAATCCGGCAGGATTAACTGAGCCATTGCCTAGCAGCCGGTACAATTGCTTCGGAGTCCGGCCTCCCGATAAGACCAGGGTGCAGCGGCCATTATTCTGAATGGCTCGGTTCATCAAGTCGGCAATATACATACCGCTCTGCCGGCTTAAATGATCGTAATCCATACAATAAAAAATCCGGTCAGCAGGCATCGATTCAAGACTCCTAAAGGCGATTTTCAAGACGGACCACTGATCCATTTTTGTTCAGAATGGATCGATTTGTACCCTCACATATACATTATCATTATACACACAAGTCATCCTTAGATGAAAAAAAAGCGGCACGTAACGCGCCGCTTCCTTGTTTTCGATCTCAGGATCGCTATCCGGATCACAAAGTTAGAGTTATTTCTGACATAACTCCATCAGCACTTTGAAGGTACTCTTGGGATGCAAAAATGCAACCTGCATCCCGTCCGCGCCCGGTTTCGGAGTTTCGTCAATCAACTGAACACCGGCCTGCCTTAACCGGTCCAACTCGCCCTGGGCGTTGTCCGTGCAAAAGGCGATATGATGGATTCCTTCACCTTTCTTCTCAATGTATTTGGCAATGGCGGAATCCGGTGAGGTCGATTGAAGAAGCTCGATGCGGACATTGCCGATCAGGAAAACGGCAACCTTTAATCCACGGTCTGGCAGTTCCTCAAAACCATGAAATTCAATTCCCAGAACATCTCTGTAAAAACCGACCTGTGCATCCAGATCGGAAACAGCAATGCCGATATGGTCAATTTTCCTAATCATAAAACGACCCTCTCCTGAAATTCTCCGAAAACCGAGCGGAGTACGTTGCATATCTCGCCCAGCGAGGCGTATTCCTTAACGGCTTCAATGATGATCGGAACGAGGTTATCGGTACCCTGTGCTTTTTCTCGCAAGGATTGAAGGATCTTGTGCACACGTTCCGAATTCCGATCCGTTTTCACGGAGCGCAGAAAGTCCACCTGCTGGGCTTCAACCATCGGATCAGTACCAGCGAGATTCTCCTGTTCCGGCTCTTCGATGGTAAACTTATTAACCCCGACGACAATTTGCCGTCCGGAATCGATTTTTTGCTGGGTTCGATAGGCTGAGTCCTGGATCTGGCGCTGGACGTAGCCCTCCTCGATCGCTTTGACCATTCCGCCGATTTCATCGATTTTCCGAATGATCTCCACGGCACCGGTCTCGATGTCATTGGTCATTTTTTCAACATACCAAGCACCCCCAAGGGGATCAATCGTATCGGCGACACCGGATTCGTTCGCAATAATCTGCTGGGTTCGCAGAGCGATCCGGACGGAATCTTCGGTGGGTAAGGCCAGTGCTTCATCGCGGGAGTTTGTGTGCAGGCTTTGCGTGCCGCCCAGAACGGCGGCCAGGGCTTGCAGGGTCACCCGCACGATGTTGTTATCGACTTGTTGGGCAGTCAGTGTAGACCCGCCGGTCTGGCAATGAAAACGGAGGGTAAGGGCTTTTTCGGATGTTGCGCCGAAACGATCGCGCATGATACGTGCCCACAGGCGTCGGGCCGCTCGAAACTTGGCGACTTCTTCGAGAAGGTTGTTATGTGCGTTGAAAAAGAAAGAAAGGCGTCCACCGAACGTGTCGACATCGAGACCGCACCGGATGGCGGCTTCGCAATAGGCGATTCCGTCGGCCAGGGTAAAGCCGATTTCTTGTACGGCAGTCGATCCGGCTTCGCGGATGTGGTAACCGGAAATTGAAATGGTATTCCATTTCGGCACGTGTTTGGCGCAGTAGTGAAAAATGTCGGTAATCAAACGCATCGATGGTTCCGGAGGGAAAATATACGTTCCGCGTGCGATATACTCTTTCAGGATATCGTTTTGAATCGTGCCCTGAAGCGCACTTCCCGGAATTCCGCGTTTTTCTGCTACGGCGATATACATCGCCAGCAGGACGGCGGCACTGGCATTGATCGTCATCGACGTCGATACCTTGTCCAAAGGGATCTGATCAAACAGGATCTCCATATCTGCCAAGGTATCAATGGCGACTCCGACCTTTCCGACTTCGCCAAGCGCCATCGGATCATCGGAGTCGTACCCGATCTGCGTCGGCAGATCAAAAGCGACTGACAAACCCGTCTGTCCCTGGTTCAACAGATACCGATACCGTTCGTTCGATTCCCGAGCCGTTCCGAATCCGGCATATTGACGCATGGTCCAGAAACGACCGCGATACATGGTTGGCTGAACCCCGCGTGTAAACGGGAACTCCCCCGGAAAGCCGATGTCTTCGATAAAATCGGTTCGCTCGAGATCAACCGGCGTCGCGAATCGCGATACATCCCGGCACGCTTCCCTTTCCGGGAACCGGCTCGTTGTCTTTTCTAGTATCTGCTTTTCCCACGCTGTCAGCGCAGTTCGTAGATCATCCAATGAACGGTTCATACAATCGTCCTCCAGTAAGAACTTAACGCCTAAAACGACCCAAGGGCCGCCAGCAGGACACCTGCAGCGACCGCCGATCCGATGACGCCGGCAACATTCGGTGCCATAGCATGCATGATCAGGAAATTCTGAGGATCCTCCTTGGCGCCAATCACCTGGCAGACCCGGGCTGAATCCGGAACGGCGGAGACACCGGCAGCACCGATGATCGGATTGATTTTATCTTTGCTGACAAGATTCATCAATTTGGCAAAAAGAACTCCTGCCGCCGTTGCAATGCAGAATGAGAATGCACCCATCGCAAATATTTTAATCGATTCCATCCGGAGAAATCGGGATGCATCGGTGGATGTTCCAACCGTGAATCCTAAGAGTATCGTGATGATATCAATAAACGCTGTTCGGGCGGTATTCGCGAGTCGATCGGTGACACCGCATTCTTTCAGTAGATTGCCGAAGAAAAGCATGCCGAGGAGGGGGATGGAGCCGGGAGCGACCAGTGCAGTGGCAACGAATGCGACAATTGGAAAGAGGATCCGGATGCGTTTGGAAACCGGTTTGGACGGTTTCATCCGGATCAAGCGCTCTTTTTTGGTTGTTAGAAGATAAATGATCGGTGGTTGGATGACCGGAACAAGCGCCATATAGGAATAGGCTGCAACGGCAATTGCACCGAGCAGGTGTTCGGCGAGCATGGAAGACAGGAAAATCGCCGTTGGCCCGTCTGCTCCGCCGATAATGCCGATCGCAGCAGCTTCTTGAATC
>JAFGMN010000011.1 GCA_016927515.1 candidate division CSSED10-310 bacterium
CAATGATATCGTAGGTTTTTTCGACGATGGGATGGTCTTCCTGGAAATACAGAGTATCCATGAAATACCCTTCCTGGGGTGGTATGAATTGGAAATCGGACTCGGAAACCTCATGAAGGTATGCGAGGTTCAATCCTTGGCGTTTGATTCGGTAATAAAGGGCGTCGCCATCGTCTAACCGTGGCACGGGGCAGATCACCATGTCGAAATTCCAGAAGATGGAATCCGCGGGTGCTTTCCGGATGATGACGGACGCCATATCGATTGGTTCCATGACTTTTCCTTCCGCTCGATACACGCGGGCATCCAGGAACTCGATTTTGGCGGTGCGCGGGTTGTAATCGTAATGAATCGCCCGGTATTCAGTGCTTTCGGAAGCGTCCCGGAAATGCATCAGTACCTCTTCTTCAGTAGCAGCGGCTCCGGTTTCCCGATATTCCGTCGAGATCCGGTCGAACAGCGTAACCATGCCGGCATCAGGAAAGCGGTCGCTGCACGATGCGATCAGGTCGAAAACAGCAGCGGTGTCATCAGCGCTCTCTGTGTGCAGAGCATGGACAGGCTGGAACGTAGCCAGGAGTATTGCGATTGCAAACAAATGAAGCCAGAATTTCATAAGAAATTTCCTTTCAAGAAAGGGTGCCAACGCGCTTTTCCGGATGAAAAACGATACGGAAAAATATAAACGGCGATGGACTTAGGGTCAACGGCGATCAGAAAAGGATTTGGTCGAGTCGGATGGATCGCAGGAGCCGGGCGATGAGAATCGTGGTGATCAAGGTGAGCAGGCAAACGATGAGATAGGCGAAAGGGGACCGGATATCGAGTCGTATATAGGTGGTCCAGGCGATTTGCCCGAGAATGAAGGGTTCATGGAGAATGAAGACGGGCCATATCCATTGGGCGAGGTGGTGGAAGCGGGGGTTGGATTGATCCTGCCAGAGAGTTCCGCAGACGAAAAAGATAGCGAGAGGAGCGCTGAGTTCGGTGAGTACGGTGGCTGGAAACACAGGACCGATGTGACGATAAATGAACAGATAGCCTGCAGAAAGACCGTACAGCACGATGCTGATACCTGCTCCAATGGGCATGATCGCTGGGAAGAAGCTCCGGTGCTTTGAATGGTCCGCGAGCCGGACTCCCAGATCATAGAAAACCCAGTAGGCAGGGTATGACCACGGAATGGTGACGCCGCGCATCCGAATGGAGATGAAAACAATGAACAGGATTGGCAGTGTGAGCCATCCGGGCAGGCGGTGATGGATGGGTAAATAGACGATGGACGTCAAGTAGAGCATAGGGATGAACCAGAGAGGGTATGCAGGGTTGGATGCACCACTGAGAATGGCGAAGAGGGCGGCGGTCGTCGGGATTGGAAAGCCTTCGTACCCGGGCATAGATAGGAAACTCGGATAGATCCACGGTGCAGTGACGTAGACCAGAAGAGTCCAGACGAGATAGGGTTTTAGGAGGCGGCGGGTGCGTCCGGCAACATACGTGAGTGGGGGTATGTTGGGTCGTCGTTGGTAGGCCAGGGCGAATTTAAAGCCAGCGGCGAGAACGAAGAGGGGGATAGAGTGTCGGACGAGGAGAGCGGTGATGATTTGCCATGAGGGAAGACCGGGAGTCGGGTGTTCTGCGGGTACCACGATTTGGTAGTTATTGAGGCCGTGAAGGTATACAACCCGGACAATAGCGATCAAACCGGCGGCATCGAGGAAGCTGAGCTGGCGCGAATTAGTCATCGCCTCCGATCAGACCCAGGCGGACAACCCAGTACAGCAGTTGGAGAACGGCAGTGACGGCGCCGGCGACGTAGGTCATGGCCGCGGCATTCAGCACGGCATCGACGCCGGATTTTTCCTGGATAGTAATCATTCCCTGCTGTGTGAGGATTGCTTTGGCGCGGGTGGATGCGTTGAATTCCACGGGGAGAGTAACCAGCGTGAACAGGACGGTAGTAGCAAATAGCAAAACGCCGAGTTTAGCGATCATGAGTCCGCCGGTTCCTGCGGATGCCATAACCAGGCCGATCATGATGAGGATCCAGGCAAACCGTGAACCGAACCCTGCAATGGGGACAAGGGCCGAACGCAGTTGCAGCGGGGCGTAGGCAGCTTGATGTTGCAGGGCGTGTCCAGCTTCGTGAGCGGCGATGCCTTGGGCAGCGATGGAGAAGGAATCGTGCACTTCAGGAGACAATCGCAGCCGTCGGGCTTTGGGATCGTAATGATCGGAGAGGTGACCGGTGACGCGTTCCACTGGGACATCGCTCAAACCATTTCGGTCAAGAATCAACCGTGCGACCTGAGCACCTGACAACCGGGATTGTGCCGGGATCCGGGAATACTTCCGGAACGCATGGTTGACCTTGAGGGAAGCCCATGACGCCAGAAGGACACCGGGGATTAAAAGGATGATATACAGCGGATCGAATATCATGATTCGTCACACTCCTTTGCTGGTGTTTCCAAGGGAACTGCCACGACGACGCGTGCTGGCCGCAGCACTTGGCCTTTGAACAGGTAACCGGAACTGACGAGGCCGATGATGGTATCGGGATCTGCAGCATCAGTCGGTTGAGTCATCAGTGCTTCTGACAGTTCCGGATCGAACGGTTTCCCGATAATGTCCATTTTCGAAAACTCCAGTTTGCTTAAGTCCCTCATCAGCCCTTCATAAATCAGACGCAATCCTTTTAAAACGGTTTCGCCGTCGGAATGATCCGGATTGTGTAGAGCGGCATCGAAGCTATCGAGTGCGGGGAGAATGGCTTCGAGAACAATGGATTGATGGAGTTCGGCCAGGCGCTGCCGTTCTTTTGCCATCCGCTTACGAAAATTGTCGAATTCGGCTTTCATGCGCTGGAGAGCTTCGAGGTATTCTCTTGCTTCCCGGCGAGCGGAATCGAGTTCGGTTTCGACCGATTCGACAAGGGGTTTAGTGTTTGGATGGCTGGCTGTTTCGATGGGGATCGTCGATTCCGTGTCAGTCGACAGATCGCCCGCAGGCTCGAGTTGACTGGTTTCAGCCAGTGGATCGGTTTGAATGGACTCCGGTTTATGCGGTTTCGGTTTCGTCATGACGCCTCCTGACAATGCTGGTGACGGAACGTGTGAATCGAGTTAAAGGTTCCGAATCGTCCCGTTCGGCATAATGCTAAATGCAATATAATACCTTAGCCCCATGCTGTCAACTATTATCCTGATATTTGTTCCATATGCCCCAGCCTGCATCGATTGGCTGGGTGGGTGAACCGCCGGGCGTAAGCCAGACGCGCCAGTACCATCGGTTTCCGTCGAGGCGGTTGAGCAGGGGAGCGGGAAAGAGAAAGGTATTTCCCGAGAAGTGGCGGCCGAATTTATCGAAGAATAGGGGATCGGTAGACCATTCGATGCAGGCGGACGGATAGGGTTTGGACCATGCGAGACGGAAGCCGTCGGGGGTAGATGAAACGCTTCGGCCCGGGGGGATGGAAGGACATATCCGGCGGACCAGGCGGTCGATGTGGCGAAGAGATCGGAAGTGGTTGGCTGCGGAGGTGCCGTAGTATTTTTGGAGGTAGTTCAGGGGAGCGGTGTGCCAGGCGTAGATGTGCTTTTTGGGTGCCTGTGGTTTTTGTTTAGCCTGGCCGAACAAGTGGACGATTTCGGCGTCTGGGTGCACGACGATGCGGCGATTTTTCTGTTGGATGAACGTGCACAAATCGGTGTCTTCGTATCCCATGAAGAAGCGTTCGTCGAGACCGCCAGCTTCTTCCAGAATCGAACGGGATGTAAAGAGAGCAGCGCCGCCGATACCATCGATGGCATAGGGTTTCGTAGCCGTCCACATCGTGGCATCCCGTTCCCAGGCTTCGTGTAGAAGGCGGGTGCGCTGCCGGTCGGGTAAGCGTGTGAAGACGGCTTTAGCGAGAGCGGGAGTCAGCAGTTTGAGGCTGCAGACTTCCAGAGTCCGATCGGTATCCAGCCATGTGCGTGGTCCGGCGGCGCCGATTTCCTGGTGATTATCCAGCAGGTTCATCAGGCGGGTCATGCATCCTGGCATGACGATCGTATCCGGGTTCAGCAACCAGACGTAACGGCCGATTGCGTGGCGGATGGCCTGGTTGTTTGCGGCGGCGAAGCCGGCGTTAAACGGATTGGCGATTACGGTGACACTGGGATGATGCTGGTGCAGCATTGCGAGGCTGGTGTCGTCCGAATGGTTGTCGACCACGATAATTTCATGGGCGGGTGTCTGAGGATCGCGGGAAATGGAGGTGAGGCAATCGTTCAGAAGTTCCGATGTATTGAAATTGACGATGATGATACTGATATGGATATCCATGGAATTTATGCTAAACTTTCTGGAAGACTCAGTCCAGTTAAAATGGATTGGAATGGTGGGAGGTTATGCAGGGTGTAGTGCCGAAAAATATCGATGGGTATCCGGTGGTCAAGGAGTTAGGGCGGGGTGTTTCGGGTAGGGTGTATCAGGTCCGGCTTCCCGGTCGTCAACGGTATGCTGCATTGAAACTGTTCACGGGGGAGATTGATCCGGCATGGACGACTCGATTCCGCAGGGAGTTTGGTGCTGTCGCTCGGTGTCGGCATCCAGGTATTGTTTCGGTGTATGGGATAGGGGAGCACGAGGGGCGTCCGTATATTTTGATGGAGTATGTGAAGGGAGTGCCGATTGATGTTGCGATGCGGGACAGTGTGCGTCCCATGGCGCCATTGCCCGGCGATCGGCAGGGGAGTTTAGCGTCGGCAGTGCTGCAGATCCTGGATACATTGAAGTACCTTCACGGCCGGAAAATCACTCATCGGGACATC
>JAFGMN010000074.1 GCA_016927515.1 candidate division CSSED10-310 bacterium
AAGAGATGTTGCACCGACGAAGACAAGACCGCCAAGTCCAGTCATTGTTTATGTGGGAAGTCAGGTTGTTTGGAGAATCACTTTGCGCCCTTTGCGTTCTTTGCGAGAGGAATTCCCGTCGATCGATCACGGTGATCGCCAACGCAGCTGAATTGGGAGGGCACGAACGATTCGCCTCCTGATATTCTGTTCCACGTGGAACAGATCGAAGGGTTGGTTACAGGGACTTTGCGCTAACGGAGAACGATTTTCGTCATGGGCCACCGTTCACCGGTGGACAGCTCACCTCCTGTGCGGCGAACGGTTCATACCAATGAACGAAGACTGTTGATCCTTGCCTGACTCGATATCGACTAAAGGATCCGAGCATCCTCCACCCATCCCCAGCACGGCCATAAAAATCGTTTGCGCATCCGCTGTCGTGACGCTCCCGCTGCCGTTACAGTCCGCCGCACATTCCTCCTCCCAGGTTAGCGATATCATGCCCAGGACAAAGTAAAACACGATCTGAGCATCCGCCGACGTTAGGGATCCGCTCCCATTGACATCACCATGATGCAGGCACGTCGGTGTGGACGTCGGTGTCGGGGTCCCGGTACACAGCGTCACGGTTTGGGAAACGAAATTTCCCATGTTATCATACACATACATAATCGCTGTCCCGTCATCCCATGTGGCGGATGTAAGTCGGCCGTTTTCATCATAACCGTAGACTATACCTGCATGAACCGGGAATGCTGCAGAGACAAGAACGATGACCAGAATCCCGAATTCAATTCGTTTCATCATGCTGATACCCATCCTGTTTTTCATCTTCGTTATTCCTTTTTTGTTCGTTTTGGTTCGATCATCTTTTTAATTGCTTTTATAGATATCATACATTGGGGTATAGTTTTCGGGTAACTGATATGTTTTTCCAAGAAATTCATCACCCGGAACCACCGGTTTGTGGAGTAGAATTGAATGGTCTCCCATGTAAACACCTCCGCTCATATAATTGTACGGCAAGACTATGTTTTTCCATGCTTTTGGATCCCTCCATGCATTTTCATCCCATTGTCTGTCAGCGCAATCATATTGGCCACCAGGATTGAAATACGAGTGTCCGATTGGATCGTATATTGCAATCACTTTATCAAAATCCGTACAGTTTTTAGGCGTTATGGCAATACCGAAATGACCGAATTTTTCCTCTTTAACAATGTACCCGCCAGCGATTTCCCGGACATCGTAGTACTTCAGATTCCTGACTGCTTCATAAAACCCGTTATCAAGATACATGACCCAGGTCACAACGCAATTTCCACCTTTATCAATTAAACTTTCTTGCCATTTCCCGTAATCATCCAGGCTTTTTTGGATGATATCCAGCTCTTTTGCCCGTGCATGATCCTCTGCATTGTCGCTTTCATACAGATCCGCAATCATCTCGTTGTAGTTATCCTGATAACCTCCGCCGATGTTCGCATACAGGCCCATGCTGTCCGTGAATCGCACGGGATTGTTCATCGCGTAGGTGTACATGTTCAGACCCCCCCCGTTAAATCCCAGGGGATCCGGTGACAGAAACCGTCCCACCGCCGGGGAATAATACCGGGCACGCATAGAATACAGACCCGTTTCCAGATCGTATACTGATCCACAATACATCAAGACATTGCCCAACATGCTGGCGTTTGCCGGCGATCCGTAGGGTGAGTATGTATAAGTCTCAACAGCAGCCCCCGTGGCATTGGACAGAGCGATGACAGATCCTTGCTTATCCCGATGGCAGAAATAATCGCCGGAACCGGTCTTCATCATCACGACGTTATCCAGTCCCGGTTCATAAATATAACGGACAAGGAGTGTGTTGGTACCATCGCGAAGTTCCCGTAAATTAAAACTGTCGTACAGATACCGGGTTTCCGTGCCGTTGACGGTTTTCGTCACTCGCCGTTTCAGGCCATCATATGTGTACGTTATCGCATCGGTACCGTTGTTTGCAGAAACAAGCAGATTTTCATAATCATATCCATAGGTCCATTCCGAATCGCTTTGCAGGCATCCTTCGGTTGTGTAAGTGAAGGCCGTGCTGTTGACGGTGACGTACTGATTCAGCATGTTGACGGTGAATATGTCCGTCGATGCCGCTCCAGGGGAATACTCAAAAGCCGGGTTGTCCACATCGACACGGTGGATGTTGCCGTTCGGATCATAGTCATATTCGAACAGCACACTGCCGCTTGTGAAACCGTAACTCATCATTTTAACCTGGTTGGCGTTGTCATAGGTATAAGTTTCTATCACGCTGTTGGAACATGATGTACTGATTCGTCGCGAAAGGGAATCATACTCATAGTCCACCAGAAGATCTGTTCCGTTTTCGTATATTTTCTCCAGTCGGTTTAGACTGTCATACTCGTAGGTCACAAAATAACCGTCGGGATACGTGATTCGGGTCAGATTGTTGTTGAGGTCGTATTGATAGGTAAACAGAAACGAGCCCGGTAGTATTGTCGCAACTAACCGATTCAGTGTATCGTATTCATAATTTATTGTTCCAGATGCATTGCTTACCGAAGTCATCTGGCCCAGCAGATCATATTCATAGGTGATCTGACTCATATCCGGATAGGTTTTGGACGAGAGCTGCGCCAGTTCGTTGTACCCTATGGTAATGGTATTGCCGGACCGGGTCGTTATACCAGTCAGGAAACAGGAATCATCATAGGTGTATTCCAACCAACGTGTATCAGGATAGATTTTCCTCCGCAATCGATCGAAACTATCATATTCAAACAGGGTGGTATGCATGTTGGCGTCTGTAACAGATGTTTTGCGTCCGTTGTTTGAATAAGCATGTTCCTCTTTGATGACGGACTCCTCATCCAGCATGCGCCAGGCATTTCCCCGAGCGTCATAGAGCGCTTCGGTATTCTGGAGCAACTCATCATATACCTTCCACAGATCGCGCCGGTCATCGAACTCCAGTTTCATCATCCGGTTTTCATCGTCGGTGATACGCATGAATCGATTGCCCAGGTCATACTCCACCGTCAGCGTCTGCCATGGATTTGCGGGCACATCGGTTTGACGGCTAATGCTTTGGACATTGCCGTCGGAATCATACCCAAGCAGCGTCTGATAACTAAATGGCGATGGTGCTGTGATACCGGTCATATGCCGATTGGCATCGTATGTGTATATCCATTGATGTCCCATCGGATCCGAGATAGATGTCAGCGTGCCGATGGCATTGTAATCAAAGGAAATCGTTTGATTCAATCCGCCGGCATCGGTTATGGCGTTTTCCGGATCACCGGTGACAGAGTCGTACGCGAAGGTCATGACGTGGCCTTCGGGATTCTCGATGCGTGTCACCTGACCCCGGCTGTTCACTTCAAAGTGATACTCCGGGGTTACCGATAAGATTTCCGGGAGTTCGATTAAAATGATATTTCCATTGGCGTCATATGAATATGTTGTAGTATCACCCCGTGGGTCCGTCGCCGTGAGCCGCCGGTGACTCACTGGATCGTAGGTATAGACATACTCCCTTGGCTCTTCTGAGGATCCGGTTTTTGGAGTCAATCGCAAAGTGGAAATTTTCCGGAACATTCCATCATATTCAAACTCCTGACCATTGCCTTCCGGATGTTCCACGCGCCGGATTCGGTTCAGACCGTCATATTCGAAGATTGTTGAAAGCCCTTCCTGGTCAATGGCTTCCACAACGCGGCCGTCTTCGTTGAGATAAACGACATGGCAATGTGATCGTGGATCAATTTCTTCGATTCTGTTCCCACCGTAAAAATAGGCATAGGAATTCCCCATAATGTCGGTTTGACGGATCACTCGGTCGAGAGCGTCGTACTCATTATAAACCCATGAATTGAGGGGATTGGACGGAGTATAGATCCGGGTCATCCGACCGGGAATGTCATAGATATATTCCGTCGAGTGGTTTTCCGGATCCATCACATGGGTCAGATTGCCATCGCCATCGTACGTAAAGGTCACCGTGCGACCATTTCCATCGGTTATGGTTTCGATACGATCCGTGCCGGTGTAGGTGAACGCCAGCGACCGGGTCATACCATTGGCGATGCGGGTCAGCAGGTTGCCGGTGTATGTCAAGGAGACAGTGTTACCGTTGGCGTCTTCGATTTCGACTAAGCGGCCGTCCGGGTCGAAGTTAAAAAGCGTTCCAGTGTCGGAGATCATGGTGCTGCTGTCATCCGCCTGGAGGGTCAGCGTTGTCCGCTGTTCGCCGGGATTCACCCATGATCCGTCGGGAAGTTCCACGAACTGCCAGGTTTGGTCCATCACCTGGACGGTGACTACGTTGTCTAGGAGCTGTTCCACAAGCCACCGATGTATCATGGTCGTTGCCACCACGGGTTCGAGCGTTACGCCGTCGCTAAACACGTCGCCTGTGACAAAGATTGCCGCGATGGCCGGGATAGCATCCATCGCTGTTCGGCCGCCCAACACGGGAAATCCATCGGATACGCGTCGTGACGTTCCGTTCCAGTTGAAATTCCACCCATTTCCCAACCCGGTATCATGTTGTCGATTGCCGGAGGAATAGCTTCGTGTAAACGGTAGGCGGAACGGGAATTCACCTCGGCCCACGTCCAGATCCGTTTCGGTATCCAGGTAGTATCCGGTGACGAGATCCACTGGTTCATTGCTTTTCACATGTTCGTCAGCATTGTCGTATCGTTTCTGACCGTTGGCGGCGTTGGGATCACAATCCGCGAATTCCGTTCCGTATCCACCACTCAGACCGCCTGAAATCAGTGTCTGAATATATGAATCGTAGTACAGGGCATAGTAGCCGACTCCGGTAAAACAGCCGTCGGTAATGTCTCCGTTTTCAGGTAAGACCAATTGATAGTATTCGTCTATGTAACCCTGAATGGTGACCAGGTCTTCCGGCGTGTAATCGGTCAGATGCGGTAGGACATCGTCGGTAAAATTGATGTAATCCGCGCTATAGATCGTTTGACCTCCGGCGCATGCCTGGTCCAGCAGTTTGATGGTACTAACGGCGGAATACGGCTGGAGCTGGTCGATCACGGCCCATTCCAGAGCACTCTTCAAACCAGCTTCTACAAAAAACGCCGGCGGGATACTTCCGGTCCAGTTATCCAGGTTGAGCACACTGCTGCCGGTCAGGGGGGTGTCCATGAAAACCGTGTCTTTGCTCGCAATCCAGCCGAAATCGTGATGACGGATGGTCAGACTCCGGGAAACTGCGTCATTTATCAGGCATGCCGACGAGCATTCCGCCAGCCAATTCAAGCCGATAATATGAAGCGATTCACCCAGCACCGCCTCGGAATCATGGGCCAGTCCCTGATCCAGGTAACTGTCCAAAATTTTCCGGCGTTTTTCGATAATATGACGACCGGTGTGATACCAGCCATGGATGAATGTATAAAACGTGTCCGGTTCCACCTTCGTCCAGACGATCTGATCGGCATAGGTGGCTTCGCCGCCCATGTACCCGTGATTGACAAGAATACCCAGTTCATTGTCGTCGGTATACAGACCGGAAGCGACTTCAACACCGTCAACGAGAACATGAATCGTGGGATACGGTGTGCCGGGGGTTGTATACAGGGTGATTCGACTTCCAACAATTTCGTGAGTGCTCAGAAAAATCTCAAAATCGCCCTGCTGCGGAAAGATGTAGCTGTAATACATTAAATGCAGCAATCCTTTCTCGTCATAGGGCGGCATTTCATACACAAATTCCTCTTCAACAACATAGGGCAATGATGTCTGGAAAGGCTGATTCCTGACAGGAATGATCCGTCGACCCGAGATGATATCTTCCAGGCTGGCATCGGGATCGCTGGTTACGATATGGTTTTTCAGGTTGGAACAGTAGGTTTCCAATTTGGATCGGATATTGGTTCGATTCATGTTGGTCAAGGAATAGCTGGTCTGGGTCATGCCTGCCATGGCAGCGAAGATAAATGACAATTTATCGTAGGCCATGGCGGCGGCCAAATCAATACCGGCAATATCCTCATATGCCTTGAAACTGGGGTCAAAATCGTAGTCAACACCATCGATATTGACACGGACCCAGTAATGCTCAACCCGCGCATAATCAATCAGGCCTCCGGATCCGGGTACATAGTAGCCGATGTATCCGCCATACGAAAAGATACTCTCCACCAGCCAGGCGTCGTCCGGCGTTCCAAGCCAGTTGGTGACCTGTTCTGCCGTCAATTGGATATCTCCCTGAATAAAATGGGCGGTGTAGCCGGATGCCCGGAACAGGGCGACCAGCAGCGCTGCCTGCTCCAGATCACCGCCCCGGCGATCCAGCAAGGTCATTGTAGGTCCCCGTTGGAGTCCGGGATGGGGTTCATAGTGAATCGTATTCCGCACATATTCATACATTAGTCGCGGATCGTTTTTAAGTCCCCGGGCCAATTCTTCGATCTCCGGAGTAATCACCAGGTTCCGGGACCGGTTGTCATACCGCATGATGCCCCGGCCCTCGTTATCTCGGTCAGTACCGTGGACTCCGGGGTTTTTCGGATGATCCACGCGAACCGGTTTCCAGTTATCGGGTGAAATATATGTGTTGGCTTTCATTGCGGGTACATTAATCGCCATCAGACAAAACTCGGTCACAATGACGATCGCGATCAGCGCATGATAGAAATTCTTTTTCACAGCATGTCTCCGATTTTGATTCCGATATTGATATTTATTCTGACTTCTCACCATCTATCTGACTTCTCAGCATCTATATGTGCATAAGTATAAATGAGTGGGGATGAAGTTCGCAATTGTCGCGGAGATTGATGAAAAAAAGAGACTAGCGATTGCCGGCATGTTCTGCCAACCGACGGCACCGGCATGTCGAACCGTTTTCAACCCAACCGGAACGGTGTTTCGCGAGAGTACTGAATCGGGTCCGCACATGCGCCGTAGCCCAGCACAACTTCGAAAATACCTTGAGCATCAGCGGCAGTCACGCTGTCGTCACCGGTACAGTCGGCGGCACACGCCTCCTCTGCGGACGGCACATACGTTCCCAAGACGATCATAAACGCCCGCTGCGCATCCGCTGCCGTAATTGTTTCGTCCAGATTGGCGTCACCGGAGTGAATGCAATCATCCGCTATCAACGCCGCATGGATCGCATCGGTCAAAGGATGCTCCTGCGTTCCGGGATGCCCTTCCTGGGTCAGTTCCCAAATGAACACACCGCCGAGATTCCAGGCCTTCGCATACTGTGTCTTCGCGGCAAGACTCTGCGGATCGTCGAATCCTAGCCAGAAGCGGCCGGACTGACCGACGGCATTGGGATGAAACACATACGGCACGATCTGCTCCGCATCCCAATACCGTGTATACCCGTTCAGAACCGGCAGCGGGTCAACGGAACTCTGAAACAGCCCCGTGCACCGGTCGACGATGTCCCAATAGTCGAATACACCCGTCCCGTCCCACGTCCCCTGAACCGGCGCTCCAGCAGTGGTCGCGCCGTAGCGCCCGGGATATACGGGGTTCGGTCCGGCATCCTGCAATTTATCAAATCCGCGGCCATAGTAGGCCATACCGAGGCAGAGCTTGGTCGATGGAATACTCGCAAGATACGTTTGCACCACCGCATCGGCGTTCCAAGCCGGACCCATGGGATCATCCGGCGAAGAATACACCGGTGAATTGTACGCCGCGGCCGAACTCCAAATGCCGTTGAAATCATAGGTCATCAGGTTGATGTGGTCCAGAAAGGGTTCGATGGCGGGCAGGTCGATATTGACAATGTAAGACGGTCCTGATGGCGCAGCAATTGTTAGCGGGTAATCGATCCCGGTGGAGACCGTCAATGCGTCGAGAGCGTTGCGAAACGCTTCCAGCAACAACGTAAAGTTGTCCGTGTCACCGGGACCGGGATACTCCCAGTCGATATCGATGCCATCGAAACCATACTGATCCATGAATTGAACACAAAACGTTGCGAAATGGGTGCGATGGGTTTCCGTGGAGGCGATGATTGGGAAATGACCGGACAGGGTCCAGCCTCCCAGTGACATCAGCACCTTCAAATCCGGATCGTTACGGCGCAAGACCATAAACTGATTGAGATTACCCCGGTCTTCGTTCGCGCTCGGGTTGGTGCCGGGGACCAGACGCTGCATCGGTTTTTCCAGAGCTGCCCATGTATCGATGAGTTTGCATTCAAACAGCGAGTCACCGTTGATATCCGATGGTTCAATGAAGGCATAATTGATGTGGGTCAGGGAATCAGAAGGAATATCTGCGACCACATAATCCCGGGTGTAGACACCCCATTCCACAAAGTACGCACAGAATGTATCGGTAACGCGCTGAGTGGCCGATGCACCGGCACAGAACAAAATGAGAATCGCCAATACAAGACAAACAACGCGACGCCAGGTCATGATGAAGTCCCTACCCGGTATCCATTATATCGTTTGTGGCAGCTGGATCGAAACAAGAAAATCATCACCGCATGATCGGAATCAATGGACAGCCACCGGGTATGCCTCTTGTTCCCGCGTCAGCCAGAAGCGCTGGCGCAGGATACCGGTATTGACGGGAACGGTGTCATTAACTAAGCTTATCCCTCGATAACGGGGTTCATGTATTGTCAACCGGTACACAGGTTGATTCGTGTAAGAGCCCTCATCGGGACAACCTTTCCCGGAGAACACTCACGTTCATGAGTCGTAAAAAAACGCCGGTTTCAATCTCAGAGGTCGCATCGGCGAAAAATTGGTCGGCTGCAGATTCCTGGATCCTAGGGGGACTCTTTTTCGTTGCAGCGCTCATCGCTTACAGGGTTATCAAAGCGCAGCCATATCTGGATGACGATGCCTATATTTTTTTACGATATGCCCGGAATCTGCTGCAATATGGGCAGTTTGCCTACAATGAAGGTGAATTCAGTTATGGGTTTACATCCATGCTGTGGTTGCTTTTGATTTCCGGGATTTCCGGATTGACCGGGATCAGTGTTATGGCCGGTCTGAAAATCCTGTCCGTTCTGTCCTTTGCAGCCATGATCGCTCTGATGTATGTCGCCTGTCTGGGCCTGACGGGTCGCCGGAGTGCCTCGCTCGCCGGAACCGCTCTGTTGATGCTGTTGCCCGTTTCTGTTGAATACTCCGTGTCCGGCATGGAAACACCGATGGTTGTCTGTGGCCTATTGGCGGTCATAGCGATGGAGACCAGCCGGAAAAGCGGATCGGCCATTTGGATCGGGTGTGCAGCCGGCGGCCTGATCTGGATCCGGCCTGAATTGGTCCTGGTTTTTCCGGTCTGGATGGTTGTGAGACTGATGCAGGAGATGCATGGACGGCTGTTGAACGGGCTCGAAGGTGCAGGGTCGCATCAAACGGGTCGTGTGCAACGAGATTTCCTTCGCAGTATAACAGGATTCACCTTGATTGCCGCTCCGTATTTCGGATTTTGGCAGATCATGAATAACCGGCTGATACCCATGACTTACATGGGGAAACTCCTGTCGGCCAATCCAACGTGGCATGATCTAAGTTACACGGAACGGATTCTGTCGGGAATTCGGATCTTTCTGCGGGGTTGGGGAAACCTGATCACCCAGGATCGGGTCGGGACAGCGGTTCTGCTCATTCTTGCTTCCGGACTGATCTGCGGAATCCCCGTCTTTCTGCAGCTTCAGAGAAAGATGTTTCCGAAACTCACGTTTTCGCTCCTGATATCGGTAACGATCATTAGCGCTTATTGGTTTTCTTACCCCATCAGCCACCTGCGCTATGGGTTCTGGCTGCTTCCGGTGTCGTTGATGGTTATTGTCTCCACATACAGCGAATGCGTCACACTGGCGCAATCGATCGTACCCCCCGGTGGGTACCGGTTGTTCCGTCGCATCTTCCGGATCGTTCTGCCTGTACTTTTTTGCATTGTAATCGGAATTGAAACGATGACGCTGATTGATGGCCGAACCGAGAAAAATCAGAGCTTTGCCGGTGATGTTATCGTCAACAACCTGGAGTGGTTCGAGAAGAATATTCCGAAAAATCAAAAAGTGGCATTCGACATGATTGGCCATTTCAGTTACCTGCTTGACAGGCCCATATTCGATCTGGGGGGCCTGATCCATCCGCAGATTTGGCCAGCGTTGAAAAAGCGCCGCGATGCAAATACGGCGCTGGATATTCTGCAGGAAAGCCAGGTTCTATATCTTGTTTCGTACTCAAAACACATTCTGTGGGCGCATTTGCCACAAAAAGCGGCGCATCGTCTGCAATTGATCGACAAGCGGGGAGACCAGAAAAGCGGGACCATTGCGATTTATCGGATTCTGTCCAAACCGAAAGAACCCTTGCATTCGGCGGACACGAAGGCCATTGGAATCTTGATGCAATCCGAATGATACGCGCCTGACAGGTTCGACTGGTTTAGCCGGCTCGTCGATAGGGGTTCAGCGGGTCAATCGCGGGCAACGCCCTGTTATTGGCGGCCAACCGCTTCCTCCGGCTGCACGCTTCTGTTAATTTTTCACAGTTTGGAGCGTTTTTTTACAGCGCTTGGTTGGGTGTCACATTCTCTTACGCTATGACGGGATGAGGAATCAAGGAGGAGGTTGGAATGTTACATGGTCCTGCTGTGGAGTTGAAAGAAGATCACGCAACGCCTCACAAACAGAAGCTCGGAGTCATCATGTTCCTAATTTACGCCGCAATTTACGCTGGTTTTGTCGGGATCAATCTGATCAATCCTGTGCTGATGGAAACCACTGTTTTATTGGGCATGAATTTAGCCTGCGTGTATGGATTCGGTCTGATTGTTTTCGCTTTGGCTCTTGCTCTGATCTACAACACGATGTGCCAAGGGTATGAAAAAAAGTTTGCGACTCCATCGATCGTGAAAGGAGACGTTAACCGATGACAATTACAATATTTCTGGCCTTTGTCGTTTTCGTTATCGGCCTCTCCTTCTACCTCGGCAGAAAAGCCAAGTCATCGGCTGGATTCTTCGCCGCCGGCGGTAAGATTCACTGGTCAGTCAACGGGATCGCGTTTGCTGGTGATTATCTGAGCGCTGCGTCTTTTTTGGGGATCTGCGGGATGATCGCTACTGTTGGATATGATGGATTTCTTTACTCCATTGGCTATCTGGCCGGCTGGATCGTCGCCCTGTTTGTCGTCGCCGAGCCCATGAAACGGCTGGGGAAATACACGTTCACCGATGCCCTGGATGCGAATTTCAACTCCAAAGGGATTCAACTGGTCGCGGCGATCAGCACCCTGATCGTTTCCATCTGTTATCTGATTCCCCAGATGGTTGGTGCAGGTGTTCTGGTGGAACCGTTGCTGGGACTTCCCCATTCCGTGGGCGTGATCATGGTCGGTGCGATCGTGATCCTCATTGTGGCCACCGCCGGAATGGCCTCCACGACCTATGTTCAGTTTCTCAAGGGCGCATTGCTGATAGTTTTCTCAGTGATTCTAACGGTAGCCGTTCTGAACCGTGGTTTGAGCACGGAACCCGACCAGGGAGGCACCGTGCCGTTTCACACGTATGCCTCTGTGAGTGTTGCCATGCAGGGGGATACGGTGGTGCCTTTGGATGCGTCGTATACCGTGGTGCAGCAGAAAACTATTCGGGACATGATTTTTGTCCAGATGTCAAAAGACGGATTGAATCACTGGTGGAAAGTCGAGCGCCGGGACAGCGGTATTTGGTTGGATGAATGCCAATCGATTCTGGAGCACCCGGATGGTCAACGGATCATCAACGGCGCTCCGGCTTCCGATGAGAATGCGTTACGTCAGGTGGGTAATCTGGAGAGCATCGAAGGGCAATCAGGCAAATTGGCGGACACCGGTCCGATTGGTCCCTTTGCATTTTTATCGAAAATGGCCAGTCGAGAGACGGTGGTTCGGGTATGGAAAGACATCCGGTTTCAGGCCGGGAAAGATAGTGAAGATAAGGTCCAGGTTTTTTACTCCGTGTCGTATCCCGGTAATCGGGTCATGCGGCCGGGTTTGATGTTCAAGGTCGAGGGAACGACGCTGGAAAAACTGGAGTTTTTCTCATTGATGTTGGCTTTGTTCTTCGGAACGGCGGCGTTGCCGCACATTTTGATCCGGTATTACACCGTTCCCAGTCAGGCCTGTGCTCGGAAGTCCACCATCGTTGCCATTGCTGCCATTGGCTTTTTCTATGTGCTGACCATGTATATGGGTCTCGGTGCCATGGTGAACAATGTCGTCAACCCCATCACCAACAATATGTCAGCACCGCTATTGGCCCGTTCCTTTGGCGCTTTCTTGTTTGCGGTGATTTCAGCTATTGCGTTTGCCACTGTGTTGGGGACGGTCAGCGGACTGATCGTGGCGGCATCCGGAGCGGTTGCCCACGATATCATGGACAAATTCCTCGGTCTGAAAATGACCGACCAGACCAAGGTGGTATCCGGAAAAGTGGCGGCGATAACCGTGGGTCTGGTGGCGATTATTCTCGGCATCGTCTTCCGTGGCATGAACGTCTCCTACCTTGTGGGTTGGGCGTTCGCTGTCGCGGCATCCGCCAATCTTCCGGCCATCCTGATGCTGTTGTTCTGGAAAAGAACGACGTCCCGCGGAATTGCCGCATCGGTTGTGGTCGGTATCGTCTCCGCCCTGGGAATTATCCTGCTCTCTCCCAGCATGTACATTCGCTATGGTCTGGATCCTTTAACAGCGCCGATACCGATCAGCAATCCGGGTATTATCTCGATACCATTGAGTTTCATGACCCTGATTGTGGTGTCGCTGATGACGCAGAATAAACGGATCGAAACCGCCAAACGCCGGGTTGAACCATTCGAAATCTGATCTTTCCCACTGACATTCTGATGGGTCCGCTTCCGCTATCGGCTCAGATGTTCCAACTGGATACGGAAGCGCTTTCTCGATTCAGAAACTCAAGTTAATCGAATATACCGGAACCCGCCGCGTCGACAGATTGATACTCAGTACCGCCGACCAGAACGCGGCGTTGGTCCCGGATGAAGGAATGTTCGGCCATCCAGCATCGATTTCCAGGATGGCCAACACCAGAATTGACCGCCGATGTCAAGAAGCAGGCAAAAAGCGGTTTCTGGTATCGGGTCGCCGGTGTTCATCGTGACGATTTCCAGTGTGAACGAATCCCCCGGTGACATTTCGGTTTCGTACATATCCAGCCACAAATCGATGTCCCCGGAGTAGACAGCAGCAGCCGGGCACAGGACCGCGGGAATCAGTGTCAAAACGATCGATGTGTGCCGCAACGGGGCGCACAGCGCTGCAATGTGTGAAATGATCTGCGGTGTATGAAACATTGATTCGGTCTGTTTCGTAGTGATGAGACGTTGGATTGCTTCATTGCAGGTGGCCGGGAATCACTGGCTGCGGAAGTGTTGTTGGGGATGAATGTTGACGCGTTCAGTAGGAGGCGGTTATGAAACTGAAAAAGAATGGAATTTCTGTGTTGATGTGTGTGTTTGGCGTGGTATGTGGAGTTGGTATACCGGGGGGAGGAATCGAGCGCATATCGGCAGCCGATGACTCCGGGTACGACTGGACCCGGCCGGAAACAATCAATATCGATGATCCGGCGATCGTGGACCATTTCGATGTCAATCCGTCGAAAATCCTGGCGGAGGGCTGGAAGGCATATCAGGAGAAGCGGTATGAGGTGGCAACGCGGTATTACCTGGCATATGTGCACCAGGTCAGGAACGATGCGTTGAACCTATACAATCTAGCCTGCTGTTATGGCCTGCTGGGTCGTGCGGAGACGGCTGCCGCGTGGGTGACGAAAGCGGTCGAAGCCGGCTGGAAGGACCTGGAACACCTCCGGAACGATCCGGATTTTCAGGCTGTGCGGGATACCGAGGTGTTCAAAACAACCGTTGCCGCATTGCAGGCGAAGCTGGATCGGGAGGCCTTCGATCCCGGCCGGATGATGATGCTTCCATCCCGGGGCATGATCCCTGTGTATATCAAACTACCGGCAGACTTCGATCCGGACAAAACCTATCCCTTGGTGGTCGGGTTGCACGGCTATGGCGACACCGCGGAACGGTTCTCGCTGATCTGGGAAGAGCGGAAGCTGACCGGGGAGTTCATCTATGCTGCTATGGAAGCGCCGTTTGCGTTTCAGACCGGCAAAGACATTGGGTATTCCTGGTTTCTTCGCATGGACCCGGTCGAACACCACGATCTGATGATGACAGCGAGTGACATGACCGTGTCCAATGTGCTGGCCGGTATTGACCGGTTGAAGAAAGAATATCGGATTGACAAAGTTTTCCTGACAGGGTTTTCCCAGGGAGCGTGTCTGACGTTCATTACCGGTCTGAAGAATCCCGGCCTGTTTGCCGGCATCGCCCCGATGGGCGGATGGCTCGATACCGATGTTGTCGCGGAAAACGATCTGAAAGCGGCGAAAGCGCTGCCGGTCCTGATCGTTCATGGCACCCAGGATAGCATCGTACCGTATGAATCCGGGACAAAAGCTGAGCAGGTGTTGAAGGAACACGGATTCAATGTCCGGATGGTGTCATTTGACGGCGGTCATACGGTATCGACCGATGGATTGAAGGCGCTGAACCAGATGATGTTCCCTGCGACGCATGAGGGCGAAGAGAACCGATGATATGAAAAAGCGGGTTCCGCCTCTCACGTGACCATGAGACGGAACCCGCACAGAAGGAGATGAGTCGCCTGAAGTTTAATTGCTCCATCCAAAAACAAACACGTCCATATCACCCAGGATGTTCGTCAGATCGGGTGTCAACAGGGCGCTCAGCCACTGGATGTTATCTGCGCTGCCTGCACCGGCAGGCCAGGAAAATTCCGGAATGATGGTGACCGTGAGGGGAATGTCGGTATCGATGACCAGATCGGAATAATAATCGAATGTTTCCCGGAGTGATGGAGCGAAGAAATACTGACCGTACACATTGAGAATGACACACAGCGGGCAGTTGTCCAGGGTGTGACCTTCCATATTGTGGATGGTCACGGTGCATTCGCAGGGTGATCCAGGCCGGAAGAAATCGGATGGCATATCGATATCCACGAAGGTGGTATCATGGTTTCCCGGTGTGGCGGTGGGAGCAGGTGTGGGGGTTTCCGGGGATGTGGTGGCGGAGGGTGTGGGGGTCTGCGTTGGTGTCGCCTGGCCGGTGAGGACTAGTTGCAAGAACGGGCGGAGTTTCTCGTCGGCGGCTTCGCGGGAGTGGAATTTGCTGGTACCGCTTCCGGTTCGGGGTTCGATCACCAGTCCAAAGTTCGGTAACGTCCCGGTAAGCCAGTTGTCAACCAGCGATGTCAGATCGATGGCCCACCATCCGTTTGCATTGAATATCTCGTTGGCCCACACCTGGGAACCATGCTGAACATGGCCGCCGCTGTGGCTTTCATCCCAGATCTCCTCCGCATGGTAAAAATCCGCATTGGTCACGTTGACGGAACACCCGAAAAAGCGATTGATATGAAGCGTTGCGGATTCAACCTGCATACCTGAATAGGGTGTCAGGTCAAATTGGATCATGGCATTTTCGTCATGATCGCAGCTCGGACGTTTTCCGGCCCAGAACGAATCCAGTGATCCGAACTGGCCGCCGGCGGGTATGGTATAAGTGTCGAGTTGAGGCAATAAGTCTATAACATCCCCGTGGGCGGTGGAAACGAACAGAGCGGTTGTCAGACTGAGAAACAATACTGAACGTTTCATCGGATAGTCTCCTTGATGACGGTTAAAGATTTAACTGCAACCTGACAATGAGCATGTCTTCTTCATCGATGACGTTATCAGGTTCACCGATGCGGGTCTGGTAATCGATCCGCAGGAAAGCGTCGAATCCACCGATACCGGCGGTCAGGCCCACATCGAGGTAGTGATATTCGTTATCTCCCGGAGCATTTGTTCCTTTGTCCCAGACCTGATAGCGAACGTACGGCTGGATGTAGGGAAACATCTCGCCGGTTTTAAATCGATACCCGGATTCCATGTACCATGCCCGCATCTCGAGATCGTTGTTACTGACCGTTTCGAACGGGCTGGCGATACCGTTGATTGAATAGTATTCGCCGCCCAGAACGAATGTTCCATTGTCATAACGGGCTCCGATTCCCATCCGATCGCCTTTGTCAATAGTCTGATCAAGGTCGAAATCGGCTTCGATATCCGTATAAAAACCGGTCAGTGAAAGGCCGTCGACCGGTGTGTCATACTGAATACCGATATTAAGGTCGTGCTCATCTTCGATTTTCTCGGTGTTCGGACCGTTGTTGTAAGAGAACTCAAGGGCCAAAGCACCGCCGGTGGCAAACGATGTATCGAACCGGGCGACCATGCCAGTCGGATGACATGCTGCCACGGCTTTGGTCCATCGGACTTTTTCACCGGTGAGTAAGTCGGTGCAATCGTGATTCAATTGGTAGCCGCGCAGTACGTGTCCCCTGGACATACCGATTTTGAAGGTTTCGGTCGGAGCGAAGAACAGGAAACCATCGAGTACTTTTACAGCGTCGGATGCGCTGGACGGGCAGCGTTCGGAACCGATTTCCATGCCGAAGGTCACGTATTTTCCGTAACGGCCTTCCAGGCAGATAGCTGCTTTGCGAAGCATGTATTCGTCGTCAGGCAACACAAAACCAGCGGCAGGATCCTCGTCCCCGAAGTAACCGCTGTATTGAAGAGCGAGTTGCCCGCTGAACGTATAATCCAACTCGTCGTTAAAACCATGAACGGACAACGATAGACATAATGTTGATATAATGATGGATCCTGCGAATTGTGTAAACCGAGCGTTCATACCTGCATCCAATCCTTCTGCAATATTGCCGATACGGATTCTGGATGCTGAGATCGCTGATCGCTGAGTTAAACGAAGCAAAGTTAATTAGACAAGTCTAACTAACTTTGATGGTTATAACGCTGCTCATTCCGTGTGTCAACAGGAAAAATCGAGGGAGCCCCCGTTTGGGAGCGTGCACTTGAATATTCGGTCGCGCTTCCGGTACATTGAGTATTGGTGCATTTGGCAGGAGGGGTGATGAAAGGATTGCCCATGATGGATCTTCACCCAGCGAACGAAGCGAGTTCAGATCGCTCTGATTCCCGTGTTTCTAGTGTCGAAGAGAAGACAGCCGCCTTGCGGAAGCTCGCCTCGGATTTGTCTCTTGCGGAAATTCGTGAACGGCGGCGGATCGCTGATGATCTTCATGACAACCTGGCCCAATATCTTGCGTTGATCCGGATGAAACTGTCCGAGTTTCAGGGGAATACCGTTTTCTGCGGATACGAAAGCGACCTGGTGGAGATTCAGGATCTACTCGACAAGGCGATCCGCTATACCCGTCATCTCACGATGGCGATCAGCCCACCGATTCTCTATCAACTGGGTCTGACTCCGGCGCTGGACTGGCTGGCGGGAGAATACTCCCGGCGATATGATCTGGCGATTCGTGTGAAAGCCGGAAATCGTCGGTACATGATTGATGAAGATATGCGCGGATTAATTTACCGTTTTGTCCGCGAGTTATTGCTGAACGCCATTAAACATGCTCATGCACACACGGTGGACGTTTTCATCCGAACCCATGGAGACCGGATCGAGGTAACTGTTACCGATGATGGTATCGGTTTCGATCCGGGTGCGATCGATTCCAACCGGGATACCGGTTTTGGTTTGTTCAGTATCCGGGAACGTCTGACGCATCTGGGGGGAGATCTTCAATTGAGTACATGCCCCGGAAAGGGATCCACCATCATGTTTCGATGCCCAGTTCACCGGGAGATTACGCCATGACAACGATTTTGCTGGCCGATGATCACCGGATCGTGCGGGAAGGACTGTGCGCGCTCTTGGAACAGAAAGAACGGCTCACCGTTGTGGCCAACGTGTCCAATGGACCGGATGCGCTGGAACACGCCCTAAAGCTCAATCCGGATATTGCGATTCTGGATATCACCATGCCGGAAATGAACGGGATTGAAGTCTCCCGGCGTCTTCAGTCGGAGCGGCCGTCGATTCATGTCATCATCCTGTCCATGCATGCCGACAGGGAGTTTGTCATCGAGTCTCTCCGCGCAGGAGCTAAGGGGTATGTGCTCAAAGATTCGGCGTTCCGGGATCTGCGTCTTGCCATCCGGACTGTTCAGCAGGGCGGTATTTATCTCAGCCCGCAGATCACCCCCGTTGTCGTCGATGCGGCGATTCATTCTCCGGATTCCGCTGAATTATCCCCCTTCACCCTTCTATCGCCCCGGGAACGGGAAGTTTTGCAGATGATCGCCGAGGGCATTAAAACCCGGGATATCGCTCTGTCCTTGATCGTCAGCGAAAAAACCGTCGAAACCCATCGACGGAATATCATGGAAAAACTGGACCTCCGAAGTGTTGCGGAGTTGACGAAGTATGCCGTTCGGCATGGCTTGACCGATATTGACTGATCCGCCTGATTCAGGTTTTTTCGCGTATGAAATCAGGGATTCCCCGATGGAAACCGGCGGCTTATTCGGTTTATAGCATTCAATGAATGTCCGTCCGCTCCGGTCGGACAAAGCCATCGGTTTTCACTCATATGGACGGGAGGTATTTCATGTTTGATACCGGAAACACAGGATTCATGCTCGTGGCCACCAGCTTGGTCATGCTGATGACGCCGGGACTGGCTTTTTTTTACGGTGGACTGGTCGGAAGAAAAAATGTTCTCGCCATTATGCTGCAAAGCTTTGTATCCCTTGGCTGGACAACTGTTCTCTGGGTTGTCTGCGGGTATTCACTGTGCTTTTCAGGCGATATCGGCGGCATCATCGGTAACTTCGATATGGCGTTTCTGAACGGCGTTACTCCGGATAAAGTCTTCAGCACGGGATCGATCCCCCTCCTCGTATTCGTTTCATACCAGATGATGTTCGCAATCATTACTCCTGCACTGATCACCGGCGCGTTTACCAACCGGGTCCGGTTTCCCGCTTACATGATTTTCCTCACCGTCTGGCTCTTGTTCGTCTACTTCCCTATGGTCCACATGGTCTGGGGCGGTGGCTTTCTGCAGAAGTGGGGTGTTCTCGATTTCGCAGGCGGTATCGTTGTGCATGCCATCGCCGGCATGGCAGCGCTGGCCAGCGTCTTTTTCGTTGGAAAACGATCCTTCATCGAAAGCGGTCCCCACAGCATCCCCCTGGTTGCGCTGGGAACCGGTCTTTTATGGTTCGGGTGGTATGGATTCAACGCCGGATCCGAACTCCAGGTCGACCAGATTACTGCCACGGCGTTTCTCAATACCGATATAGCGGCGTCATTTGCCGCCGTGACCTGGCTGGTGGTCGAGTGGATGCGGGAGAAAAAACCGAAATTCCTGGGACTGCTCACCGGATCGATTGCCGGTCTGGCCACGATCACGCCAGCTGCCGGATATGTGTCACCGCAATCATCGATTGTCATCGGTATTTGCGCGGGCCTCGTTTGTTATCTGGCCATCAATCTGAAAAAGAAGCTTGATTGGGATGATGCCCTGGATGTCTGGGGGGTTCATGGTGTCGGGGGTACGCTGGGTGTTCTGATGCTGGGTCTGCTCGGCAGTACCCGGATCAATCCTTCCGGTGCCGACGGTTTGCTGTTCGGCGGAGGCGCATTTTTCCTGAAAGAACTTGTGGCTGTTGCCGGTGCATCCTTGTATGCCTTTGTGTTTACTTATTTTTCCTTGATAGTCATCAACCGGATCACACCGGTGAAAGTGTCCCGCACGGAAGAAGAGTCCGGTTTGGATAAATCGCTTCATGGTGAAGAAGCCTATATGGATGTATAGGAGAATCCGAAATGAAACGGAGTATTTTCTGTTTGCTTGTCATGGCTGGGTTGATTATGGCCGGAGTTCCGGCGATCGCCATGGACATGGAATTCAGTGCGTCGCTTGACGCGTATTCCAGCTATATCTGGCGAGGATTCAGATTATCGGAGGAAGCCCTTCAGTGGCAACCGTCGGTAACGATGACCCTGTGTGGTTTCAGTGCGAATGTTTGGGCGGAGTATGATACGGACAGTGACGAATGGCTGGAGGTGGATTACACGGCGGCGTACGCCCGGTCGTTTGACCGGCTCTCTTTGGAGATCGGGTATAGTCATTTCGATGTCCGGAATGGAATCGATTCCGATGAGGCGTATCTCACGGCCGCGTATGACTGTCTGTTGAATCCCCATGCAACGGTGTATGCCGATGTGAACGAAGGGACCGGTGTCTTCTTGGTCGCGGGAATTGGTCATTCCATTGAACTGACATCATGGGCGGGACTGGATCTCGGCGCATCGGCGTCGATGATCGCCGATAACGGATATGTGGCCACCGATGCAGCAGGAAACGAGTTCACCGGCCTGTTCAATGGCGAAGTGACCGTCACGGGCATCGTGACGCCTGTGGATTGGCTCACTGTGTCGCCTGTTTTGGGATATACGATGGCATTGAGCGATGATGCGTCTGATGCGATCAAGCGGACAAACAGCGACGGAGATGACTCGTTCCTGTACGGTGGAGTAAATATGACAATCGTCCTGTAATCCATGTCAGGCAAGTCGTCGTGCTGCTGTCGGTGAATGGGCTCCGGTTTCTCCCGTGCCGGGGGTCCCTAAAAAGGTTTCCTTATCCGGAAAATTCCTGTATAGATTGCGGTCGTATTGTGTGTCGGTTCTACCGTGATTCAACAGGAGGATTCAGGTGTATATCCAGCGAGCAACAGGCTTAGTTTATGTTTTAATGGTGGTGTTATCTGTGGGTTGTGTGTCAGCGGAGGAATGGCGGACCCAAGTCCTTGACGAATCGATGATCAATGGCTGGAACAACGCCATGACACGGGATACACAGGGATATCTTCATATCGTCACATACGATTATGTCGACGAAGAGGTTGAATATCTATACGAAAATGCAACGGGCTGGCATGTAGAATCCATCGCCGAAGTTTATATGTACGAAACCGGTACAGCGATTGCCCTGGATTCCGGAAACGCACCCCATGTCTGCTTCTTTGATGACGACACCGATAGTATCCGGTATGCTACACGAAATCAGAGCGGCTGGTCTGTGAGTACGGTGGTGAGTCCGGATTCGTATGTCAGGCATATTGCCATGGTTCTCACATCCGCCGATGTTCCGCATGTTTTATTCAACCGGTTCAACGATAACCTGATCAAATGCGCGGACTGGAATGGTTCGCAGTGGGTCATCGGCAACGCGGCCGCCGGGTTTTCTCCCATGGGACGCCCGGCACGGTTTGCCGCCGTCATCGATGAAAACGATAGAATCCATATCAGTTTTGTCAATTACTCGGCGTCCGATTTGGTCTATAGCTATCGTGACGATTCGGGATGGCATGAGGAAACGGTTGATGCCGGTTTGATCCGTGGTGATTATGCAGCCATGGTGATCGATTCGATGGGACAGCCCTGGATCGCGTATACAACCGATACCGAAAACAATGACGGCCGATATGCCGTCACACTGAAATATGCCCGGAAAACAAGCTCCGGCTGGCAGACCGGCATGATCGACGATACACCGGATACCGGCGATTATGTGGCCATGGCTCTGAAGGGGAACGGTAACCCCGCGGTGGGGTACTATGATCTGGAAAATGAATATGTAAAATTTGCCACTTTCAACGGAACCGCCTGGCAGCGGGAGTTCGTCGATACAAGCGGATCGGTGGGTATTTATTTGTGCATGACAGTCGACGGGAATGACCATGCCCGGATCGCATACTACGATGCCGAAAACCTGGATCTCAAAATGGCAACTCAAACGGCAACGGGCTGGCAAATGGAACGCCCGGTGACGACCGGATTGAAGGGCCTGCATCATTGGCTGGTCATTGACGCAAACGATTATCCGCATATTGGATACTCCGGCGGCGGCCCCGAAGATTTGAAATATGCCTGGATGGATGATTCGGGCTGGCATATTGAAACCGTCGATGTCACCGGAAAATCCGGGGTCAATGTCGGACTCCAGCTGGATTCCAGCGGCTACCCCCATTTCATTCACGGCGACGAATCAACCCTGACTGTCAAGTATCGCTGGAAAGATGCCGCTGGATGGCACAGTGACGATGTTGTGACCGGCATGAGCAATGATCTTGACGTGTCATTCTGTCTGGATATGCAAAATACACCCCATGTTTGCTATAAAACAGCCGATGGTCTGATCCATTCGTACCGCAATGCTCAGGGCGCATGGCAGCCTCAGCCGGTGGATACGGAAGGTGAAACGGTCTATGACTTCCTGTTGCAGGTCGATTCGTCAGGAAGACCCTGCATTGTCTACTCGATCAACGGAAAATTAAAATACACACGGTGGACGGGAAGTGCCTGGATGACCGATATCGTGGCTTCGTATTCGACGTTATTCGGCGATCCTTCATTCGCACTGGACAGTCAGGATCATCCCCATATCGTTTTCAATGACTCCAGCGATCATCAGATCCAGTATTATTATTATGATGGTTCACAGTGGAAAATGGAGACCGTCGATTCCGTCGGTAATTTCATTTATGGAAAACCGACGGTTGTTGCGGTGAATGCCGCTGATGTTCCATTCATTCTGTTTGATTCCACGGATGCTGATGAAATCACTTTTTATTTCAAGGAAGGCGATACCTGGAATTCGGAAGCATGCATTACCGGTGGTTCAATCACCCACGGATGCTTCGCGATCGATTCAAACAACATCCCCTTTATCGCTTATTACAACCGAAATTTGTCCTGTTCCGTGAGGGTGCCTGAAAAAACGGGAGTCCAGATTGTCATGCCGGCCACAACCTATATCGCCGGCGATTTTTTCTCATGCGATGCTGTCGTTGCCAATGATGCACTGCACCCGCTGACCGGCTATCCATTATTTGTGATCATGGAAGCATACGGCATGTTTTTCTTCGCACCGAGCTTCAATTCGGTCTACGATTGTTATCTGGCCCAATACCCGGCGTTCGTGACCGGACGGACCACCGTTCCGGTTCT
>JAFGMN010000075.1 GCA_016927515.1 candidate division CSSED10-310 bacterium
ATGGCATCGTATTTACTGGCTGCCGATATCCGGCCACCGCGATGGTTGGCAACCGCCATCGCCCATGGCATTCGCACCGACACGCAGGAATTTTCGCGGGGTACAACGAATCGTGATCACCACATTTACCTGTCGCTGTTCAGCCAGATCGATCATGTAAAATTGTACCGAATCTCGCACCCCACAGTCGATACGCGGTATCTCACCGAGAAATGGACCGGAATCAGGAATGCCCGGATCTGGCAGGATGTGGCCGTTTCATACGCAGGTAAAATGAGTGTGCCGGATCTGACATCCCACGTGGCCGATTTTTTGCTGGACGTTCGCGGCGTCTGTTATGCGCTGGTTTCTGGATTTTATGATAACAGCCTGTATTTTTCGTTGCGGGTTCGTAAAAAACGCCGGGACGCAGGAACCATGATCCGCAAGCTGATCGGCCGCAAAGGCTCCGCCGGCGGGCACGGTTTCATGGCGGGAGCTCAAATCCTCTCGCTTGAATCGGAACCCACCGCCCGCGCAACCGCCGATATCCTTCTGCACCAGTTTATCGAATCCATTCATCCCGATCACCGATCGTCAATTGAACCGCAACCGGTCATTCTCGACACGCCGTGAAGAACACTCGTCCCTCCGGCAGAGGACCATCATGTCGGCCGGGAACCCGTTGGATTCTCCAGCACCTGAGATGACCAACGTGTCGCGGCTTTCAATATATTCCTGATAGCATGCGGGTTACTCTGCACCATTGCCCGCACCCATTGTTCAACCTCGGCCCGAGCTGCTCCGACTGCACTGCGGCAGGATGGCGGAGAAGCCGGGAGATTCAGTCGTCGCTGATGACGGATTACCTGGTCCTCTGTAACTGGAGACAAAGGGCGAATCACTCGGATGGCCCCATTAAAGAACTCCATCACCGCCGGCATCGTTTCCAAATTTCCGTGATACATCATGTTCATCACCGCCGTAACAGCGAGATCGAACGCCGTGTGACCCAAAGCCAGAATCGACAGATTGGCGCCAGCCATGTACCGGAACAACGTTTCCTTTCGTCGCCATGAACATCGAAAACACGCCGATGCCGGGTGCGGGACGAACGCGGGCCCCCCCCGAACGGGGATCCTTTCGGTTGCAATTGGATTGCCGGGTGGCGTCAGCACGATCATTGGGACACCGATGGACTCACACCACGCCTTACTCGTCTTCACATCCGATTCGTCATGGCACGGACTGTCAGGGTCCACGACACGTAAGGCGCATAGCGAAAAAGGCCATGAGAATTCATCCTGAAACGTACGCAACAGATGCAGAAGGAACGTACTGTCCTTTCCTCCGGAATACCCGACCGCAACCCGGTCACCCGCATGAAACATCGACTGAGAAAATATCAACCGGCGGACACGTCGGCGGATTTCGGCGTACCCCGGTTGTCGAGCCATCAGTCGACGTCGTCCCGCTCAATCAGGATTCCATTTTCAGATTCCAGAGCAATGGCGTTCCATATTTCGAGAAACCGCGCATAGTGGTCCGGCGCAATCCGCCGCTCGTTCATGGAAATCTCTCGCTGCAGCGTGATCAAACTGCCATCGACCAATACTTCGCGATGGAAAGCCAGAGGCGGCGTTCCAATCGTAATCGACCGGGGAACTCCGATGATTTTCCATGTATCCGGAATCCGGATCCGAATGGTTTCCGTCTGATTGACGCACCGGTCGAGAAGCAGCGGATACTGCCGCGCACCCGGTGTCAGCGTATATGTATCATTTGCCACACCCTCCGGACACGACGGAATGGGGATCGCGAAAACATTCTGAACCAGCGCATCCGGCTCCACCCCCCCTCCGGCCTGGCAACGGATTCGCGTGGTTCCGGAAACGGTGTCCAGGGAAAGGATGTCCAGGGACGTGATTTCAGGCGTGTCCAGAATGCCGCTCAGCTGCTGTTTCATCCATTGATCCGTGCCGTGACGTGCCGATACGCCCGTGTTCCATGCTCCGGACCAGGAAAAATCTGCTGTGCAGTCCGCCGTGCCATCCGACCGGATCGTCATGTCGAGGAGCATGCGTACATGATCGATTTCAGGACCTGTCCGCACGGGTTCCTGCCAGAAATCGTACGACCGGCCGATCCATAAGACGCGCTGACCGACCCAGTCCGATGCGGAAACGGGTTCACCGTCCAGATGGACGATTTCACGGTCGCCGTCCAGCAGCATGTCCAGATAGATAGCATCCATCGTCAGCATCACAGGTACATCCTGCGCGATGCGACCGTCGTCTCCGCTGAATCCGATTCGGCACTCGCCACCGGCGGCTTCCACCAATGCCGCTGCGAGAGCCGCACGTTCACGATCGATCCCATAACCCGAGGCCAGAACGGTATCCGGCGGTCTCAAACGGTATGCAACACGTCGTGCCGACAGATCGACTTCAGCGATGTGGTCCGAAATGAAATCACACAGAGCGTCGATGCGTGCCGATCCTCCAATGGCGTCCTTCAGAACGGCTTCAGCGGTTGTTGCCAGCGGCGAGGGATCGATGGGTGGAGCGAACAGGGATGTGCGGAGCGCGTCGATCCGGCGATTCCAGTCCGGCAAGCGGCCGGATGTCAACAAGATGACCGGCGAAAGTGACGTGAAAGACCCCGCATGCCGTTCGAATTCGAACGCAGGCATGTTTCGGAACTCCCACGTCGTTTCGGTCATGCCGTCAATCTGCCGGACCACCGGCTGAAAATCGACGCCGAATGTTTCAAAGTGGATGGGTTCCGATTCTGGAATCCGGACGGTGAACCGGCTGACGTCGACCGGGAACTCCAGCAGAGGAATAAAAAAATATTCGTAGAATTCAGGCGAATCCGATGGAGTCAGGCGGGTGATGCGCTGCAATCGCGTGACGATGCGTCCACCATACTCAACACCGATATGGGACACCATCGTGTTTTCCATGGCCGCAAAGGCAGGATACGGTAACACTTCCTCAGTCATTGTCTGGTTGATTGCCCGTTCCGGAGTATCGATCCGTCGGCCATCAGGGGTCAGCGTATAACTCTCCAACACACGGATTTCCTGGCTGTCGACGTTCGTTAAAAACGCCTCATCGGAAAACTCGGTGCGGCCGCGTTCGTTGTATATTGTGGCATCCTTGTAGAATTCCTCGATCAGCTGGTCACCGTCAAACGTCACGATCACCGACCGATCGTGAACCTGTGCGCCGGATGCGGGCATCTGTGCAGCGGCATCCCGAATTGCGCGTTTCATGGTGGGTGGAGACGGGTTTCGGATGGACCGACCATTGGTTTCCAGGACGAAAACGGTTTTCCGGATGTCATTGAGTTTTTTGACTGCGCTTTGCAGTTCGGCGACGTCCTCCGGTGGCGTCACGCGTTGCTTAATCCGTATCACCTGATGAATTTCGATCTGATCCGGTTGTGGAGTATTCACGCGGAACGATCCGTCGATGGTGTTGCCATTGATTTCGACGGAATCAGGCGGGTTTGACAGGACATATCCCTTGGGAATCTTCAACGTTTCGTTGAATTCCACGTGCCGGGTGCAGGCCAGTTCGAGGCTGTGCGTGCGTGATTCGGGTTTTCCGTCTGCGTGCAAGTAGTCGCTTTGCCAGCGTTTTCCCATGAGGTGGCGTGTGAGAGGGGGAGTCAAGACCAGGCGATTGCCGAGGAGTCGGGCCGCATCGGGGATATGGATCATGAGTTTCATTTGCAGACCGTGATCGTATGCCAGGGGATGCGTAAAAGAGCAGTCGGTGACGATGGCACGGGGGGACAAATCGGCGACGAATGACTGAATGTAGTGTTCTCTTTCCTGACGGGTCAGCCAGTTCAGGGCATCGCGGAAGCGGCCGTCGATGAACCCGTCGGTTTCAATAAACAGGATAGAATCGGCGGATCCGTCGGAATGGAGAGCGGTTTGGGCTGTCACGATGAATGGGCTGTTTTCCGGTGGAGAGTAGGGGATATGCATGAGGTCGACGCCTTCCGGAGCTGCAATGAGGACCGGTTGTTCCTGTTCAAGGTGATTGAATAACGGGCGGTTTTGAGGGGCCCATGTCGGATCCAGGAAAATCCAGGATCCGTCGTCTTTCCGAATGGCGACCACGCCGTGATTGAATTTATCGTCTGCGGGAATATCCAGCGTGCGCTCCATGGCCAGCGTCATCACGAAGTAGCTTTCGAATCCAGCGGCCCGGAGCATGCTGACGAGGACGGCGGCCTTGTCTTTGCAGACGCCGATCCGCTCGTCGAAAATTTCATCGGTGGGATGAACCATGTGGCCTTCCCCTTCGCCCATGTCGAGGCCCAGGTAGCGAATTTCCTCAGCAACCCAATGAAGCAGCCGGGCCATCTTGCAGGCATCATCCGGGCAACCGTCGATGATTTCCAGCGTTTTGGCACGCATCGTATCGCTGATGATGAACTGCGGTTCGTTGTGTTCGTATGCCCACTTGGATTTCATCTCCCATGACGGATGGGATGCCAGTGCCAATTTCAGCGCTGTTTCCTCATACCCATCGTCGAATGGTTCAGAAACCCATGCGGGAATGTCATGGGCGGAAAAGGAGTAGTGCCAATCGGTCTCGGTGAACCGCACCGTCGTCTGGAGCGGTCCGTTGGCCATGGAAAACTGCAGCGGTTTTTCCC
>JAFGMN010000076.1 GCA_016927515.1 candidate division CSSED10-310 bacterium
ATCGGGGTGCCGCGGCCGTGGAATGGACGCGATGGCGGGGCCGGCGGATCCGTGAAGGGCATGAGGTCATAGGTGTCGGCATGGCGTGTTTGATGCAGGGATCGTCGATTCCCGAGGTCGACATGGGATCGGCGTCAATGAAGATCAATGAAGACGGTTCGTTCAATCTCCTGATCGGGGCAACGGATCTCGGCACGGGATCGGATACGGTTCTGGCGCAGATTGCGGCGGAAGCACTGCATGTACCGGTGGAAAAAATCATTGTATACTCGTCGGATACCGATCTGACACCATTCGATGTCGGCGCTTATGCATCATCGACAACCTACCTGTCTGGCGAGGCGGTTCGCCGGGCCGCGGTGGCGATGCGGCAGAAGATCCTGGAACGGGCCATGGTGATGATGGGAGCTGGTGTCGAGACGCTGGCTATTGAAGGCGATCGCATCGTGGACATTGCCGGTGGTCGCAGCCTGACGTATTCAGATGTTGCGATCCATGCACTCTATTCACACGATCAGGAACAACTCCAGAGTCATGCCTCGGCCATTTCCCACCGGTCGCCGCCACCCTTTTCCGCCCATTTCGCCCGGGTGGCCGTGGATCTGCGCACGGGAGCCATCCGGCTGATTACCTATATTGCCGCCGTGGATTGCGGAACGGCGATCAATCCCATTCTGGCGGAAGGACAAACAGAGGGCGGTGTCATGAATGCGATCAGCTCCGCGCTGTGGGAAACGTATGATTTCAGTGATACGGGGCGAATGCGGAACGCGTCGTTCACGCACTATAAAATGGGGATGATGAGAGACATGCCGGATATCCGGACAATTCTCGTTCCAACGTATGAAGAGACCGGGCCGTATGGAGCCAAGAGTGTTTCAGAGATTTGTACGAACGGGCCGTTGCCGGTATTGAGCAACGCGGTATTCGATGCAGTGGGAGTCCGGCTTCGGTCGGCACCGTTCACGTCGGAAGCGATCTGGCGCGGAATGCAAGACGGAAAGAAATAACGACTCAACAGGGAGGCGGATGTGGCAAACGGAACCAATGATACGGGATCCGATATCTATTTCGATGTGCGGCTGGAGAAAGTTGGGAAACTCAGAGAAGCAGGCGTTCTGCCTTATCCGGATCGATTTGAGCGATCGCTGACATGCGGTGAAGCCGCGAAGCGGAGCGAGGGGGAGACCGGTGTCCGGTGTGCCGGACGGATTGTTTCGATGCGCAAGATGGGAAAGCTCATTTTTGCGCACATTCAGGATATTTCGGGGAAGATCCAGATTGCGTTGAGGAAAGATGGCGTGGGGGAACGATGGTTTGCTCTGGCGGGTGAAACATTGGATATCGGGGATTTTATCGGAGTCGAAGGAACGGTTTTTGTAACGCGGACGGGGGAGTTGACCATTGATGTGGCTGATTATGTTTTTCTGAGTAAATCGCTGCGTCCGCTGCCCGAAAAATGGCATGGTTTGACGGATACCGAGACGATTTACCGACGTCGGTATCTGGATCTGATCATGAGCGATCACAGCCGGAGCAAATTTCTGGCAAAGAGCCGATTGATTCAGACGATCCGAACGGTTCTTCTGAGCCATGATTTCATCGAAGTGGAGACGCCGGTGCTGCAGGCGAAGCCATCCGGTGCGCTGGCCCGGCCGTTTCGAACATATCACGAAGCACTGAACCAGGATGTGTATCTGCGGATTGCACCGGAAACGTATCTGAAGCGGCTGCTTGTCGGTGGATTCACGCGGGTCTTCGAGTTTGCCCGGTGTTTCAGGAACGAAGGAATCAGTGCGGATCATCTGCAGGATTTCACGATGCTCGAATACTATGCGGCGTACTGGAACTACGAGGACAACATGCGTTTTACCGAGGAATTGATCCAGTCGGTGATGCAGGATGTAATCGGAACGATGTCGGTAGTGGTGGCGGGAGAAACCATCGATTTTTCCGGTCACTGGCCCCGGGTGTCGTTCAGCGACGTCATATTTCGAGAGACGGGGATCCGACTGGAGGAGGTCCCTGCCGCGGTTGATGTGCGGCAGGCGATCGACCAGCGAGGACTGAACCTGGAGACCTCCGGTGACGAGATGAGCAAACTCGGGCGCGGGCACGTGATCGATCTGCTGTATAAGAAAGTGTGCCGGCCGAAAATGATTCAACCTCAGTTCCTGACCGGACACCCACTGGATCTGTCTCCGCTGGCACGATCGAATGATGCGGATCCGGCAGTGGTCGACCGGTTTCAACTGGTGGCCGGTGGGGTCGAATTGGTGAATGCCTATTCCGAACTGGCGGATCCCGTGGATCAACGACGGCGTTTTGACGATCAGGCCCGGTTGAAGGCGGCAGGCGATGACGAGGCGTTGGACGTAGACCATGATTTTGTGTTGGCTCTGGAGTATGGGATGCCTCCTGCGTCGGGCTGGGGCATGGGTATCGATCGTTTCATGAAGTTCCTTTTCGGGGAAGAAAATATCAAAAACTGTGTTCTTTTTCCCCTCATGCGCCCGGAAGACCGGTGACAGGAACCGAAAACAAGGGTTGTAAGTTGACAAGGAACGATCCGGCTGCCTAAGATTGCATGTGAAGAGGGCACAAAAGGAGAAGTTGATTGCGTGTCCCTTGCGAGTAGTGGACAGATGTAAGTCTCAGTTGAATCATCACAGATGGGGCGCGGTTTCTGTGTATTGCCGTGTCTCATGGTCTCACATCCATTGAGGAGGATCCATCCATGACCAAAATTAAAACCTTTTGTTTCCTGATGCTGGCCATTGTGGTCTGTGTTGGGAGCGCCAATGGGGCAGTCGAGAGAAGCCTCACGGTACAGCAGCATGCGGTAATGACATCCAGCACCCTGAACCAGGGGCTGACTGCCGATTCCGCTGAACGAGTGGACGTGGATTCCACTGGCCACAACACCCGGTTGACCGAGGTGGAAAACACCCGGAAATATAACCACTCACGGAAACCCGTGCAGCCGAACATGGCCGACGAAGCGGTTTCGTATGTCGAAAACCCTGACGGTACCGTTACCGTGGGTTTCCGAGCCGTGAAAAACCGGGATACCGTCGTCAGCACCAATCCGGCGGTGTACATCGCTACGTTGTTCCAAAACAACCTTACCGGCGGTCCTTATGTTCCATCCATCGGGCATGAAAGCACCACCGGCTACGGCGATCTGTGCGCATTCGGTTACTTCGATCTTTCTCTGATCCCTGCCGGCGCGACAATCACCGCAGCAAATGTTGACGTGAGCATTCTGAACGTGGGCACCTATCCCACCGGAACCCTGTATTTCGACATCAACGATTTGTTCGTTCAATACACCGGCACCAACCAGAACATCTACAACGATCTGAGAAACGTCGGCGGCGGCAATACGTACGCTGCGGAAACCACCGGCCGCTCCACCGCGGGCACCGTGAATTACACCCTGTCCGCCCAAGCGCTGACGGATATCGGCCTGTCCATCTCCGGCAGCTACTTATTCGGGCTCGGTTTCGATCCCCAGGTCGCCACTGAAATGATCTGGTCCATCGGCGAGGAATTCGGCGGTAACCCCGATCCGATTCTCTATGTGACCTATAACACTCCCGGAAACGCACCGGTCATCACCAGCGTGACCGCGACACCCGCGTCCCAGGACAATATCGGGTATGGCACCATCACATTCGAAACAACCTGGACCGATGCCGACAATCATCCGCTTGAAGACTTCGGCATGATTTTCCAGTATCGCACACCCTGGATGGAAGAAGTCCAGCTCATGGGCGGTATCTGGGAAGAAGTGGCTCCCGGTTCCTATCGCTGGTACGGCGAATGGGATCCGCCGCAGGATCACCAGATCGGTCCCCACGATGTCAGTTTCCTGATCTATGACGGTTCCTTCACCTCCGAATGGGGTTTCACGGTGAACGATGACCTCTTCACGATCACATCCCCCGGCATTCAGTATCAGGATTTCAATACCAGCGGTCCGACCAGCGCATGGCCGGCTGGCTGGGTTGCCAATCCGCCCACGAACTTCACCACCGGCGACAGCTGGCAGTATGATTTCCTCTGGAACGGCACACAGGATTACATTGCGGCCGTGTTGACCGATTACACATGGTCTGTGGCCCAGAACTGCACGATGACATCACCGGTTGTGAATTTTACCGGCGCTGTGACGGCACACCTGTTCTTCGACGTGCTGTATGAAGGCACTCCGACGACCTTCGTGCTCGAAGGCACCACCGATGGTTTCGCCACCATCGCGGATTCCCTGGAATTCACCACCCTCGTCACCGCCGACGAACTGCATATCCTGAACTGGAACATCAGCAGCTGGGCTGCCGGCCAGAGCAACGTGCAGATCCGGTTCCGCTTTGTGGCCACCGCCGGCTCCAACAGCGTCGGCGTGTTCGATGTCGTTCAATTTGTCGCCGGCGATGCCGCCCTGACCGTCAATGACACGACCGTGACACCGGCCACAACCGACGTGATCGGCGGCCCGGATGTGACCTTCAGCGTCGATTTCACCGGTGCATCCACCGCGTCCGTCGATGATTTCGCGTTCGATCTCTATGTGCAGTCCGATGTCGGTCTGCCCACCCTGCTGCTCTCCGATCTGACCAACGGTGACGGCTACGGCTCGACCATCGTCGAAAATTCCCCCGGCAGCTTCACTGCCAGCATCGGCGGTCTGCAGTTCCGGCCCGGTCTCGAAATCGGTGTTTACGACCTTATGGGCTACGTATCCGATGGCATCGACTGGGCATACGACGACTATACGTCGAACGAAGATGTTCTGACCCTGACCACCGAATCGTTCTGGTATGAAGATTTCAATGATACCGGTGTTTCCGGTCCGGCCGGATGGTCGATTCTGAGCCTTCCCGGCGGTGAAAACGGCGATGACTGGTACTATGACCAGTATATAGTGGGTTCGACCCCGATCAATGACTGGTTCGCCATCATCGTCTATGATGGGGAAGCTGATCCCCAGGTGGAAGCACTGCGCACAGAGATCATCGATTGCACCGGTTTGGAAGACTGCATGCTGCACTATGCCTACGAATGGGCGTCGGGATACGATGCCAGTGCTTCAGGCCAGGTGCGGATTTCCAACGATGGCGGTACGACCTTCACCACCATCTATGAACACACCGCGCCGACGACACCTTCCATCGAATCCGGTCTCCAGGAAATTGATATTTCCAGCTACGCTGATGGTCAGAACGATGTCGTCGTCGAATTCCGTTACAACGCCACCGACGATTACTACTGGGCGGTCATGATCACTCAGATCAATGAAGAGACTCCGCCGGTTCTGCCGGCCACCGGTCCCATCGGACTGGGTGTGCTGCTGGCAGCTGTCGGCGCAATCATCGCCCGCCGCAGAAAATAACGCTCTGCGAATGATATGACTGGAAACCTCCTCCCATCCCGGGGGGAGGTTTTTTTTCAAAGGAGTTATTCATACGTGATAAACCAACGGGTTTCATGCATACAGGTTGCTCCGGAAACCCAACTGGAGTGGGTGATTTCGGCCATTTACTCCGGTCGACGTTGCAGTGTTTCACGGTGTCGGCGTCGCGTTTGGGTATCCATCGCATGGATGATCATCGGGTCCTTACTATCCGGTCTGAACCCGGTGTGGGCCGATGGATTGGATTCCGGGGCCGGATCGCTTCACACGGGTTCTGGTCAAACGGGAGACACCCGCGCCGATGCGGCTGTCGGTGACCGTCTGCGCGAAGGACGGCTTGCCGCCGCCGCCGGAGATGTCGGGACAGCCTTACGCTTTTTCGACAGCCTGGCTGCCGATCCCGCCTGTTCCATCCGGAATCATGCCCGTCATCTTGCGGCTCGTCTGCGAATCCACGGGCTCGACCGGCCGGTAACCACCGGGTGGCCGATGGCGGATTGGACAGGTTCTCTGGTCGCCCTTCATCGCGCCCGCACGGCTCTCGAGTTCCTGGCCGCTCAACCGGACGATTGCCTGGCTCCGGATGCAGAACGGGACC
>JAFGMN010000077.1 GCA_016927515.1 candidate division CSSED10-310 bacterium
GATCGCTCCCCGCCCATGCGGTGGTGATCTCGTTGGAAGCATCGAAAAACCTGGAGGGTGCGCGGCCCGGTGAAGGGATAATCCTTCGTACAGGTGATCGGCAAACGCTGTTCGATGCGTCGGTGACGGAATTGATGCAGGCGGCGGCAGCAGGAATGGCTCAACGGGGAGTGCCTCACCGAAAGCGCCGGATGGATGGCGGTACATGCGAGGGTGCGCTGTATCTCGCCTACGGGTATGAAACCGGAGCCCTGGCGGTGCCGCTGATCAATTATCACAATCACGGGGAGACAGCGGTTGAAGCGGAAGCCATTCATGCGGATGATCTGGCCGGTGGCGTGATCCTGTTGGAGGAGATCGCCCGGTGCCTGGCGGCGGAATCCCGTCTGCCACGCTCCCTGTTCCGAGAACAGCGGAAAGCATGGTTTTATAAACACTCCAGCCGGTTCCTGGCCGCAGACGATCAGTAAGTTCCGATACGAGAAACTGAATGCGTTGGGGAAGCGGCGTATCAGGCGAGTTGCCAGGCAAATTCAGCGCAATCCGTTACATGGATCGGATGGCGGGGAGCATTCAGGCGACGGATGTCCGGAAACGGCGATTCGGGCGTATACATGAAGGCCGCTGTGTATCCGGCGTGGGTGACCAGATCGATGGTTTCCCGGGTGATGTCTTCCGGTTGACCGTTGGGGTAGGCAAGCAGTCGGCAGGGGGCCTGTGTTTCAAATTCGATTCGTGCGCGCGAATCCAGTAGTTCTTTTTTTTGTTGATCGGTGGGGCAGGTGGACAGAATCGGATGGTTCACCGTGTGGGAGCCGATGGTGAACAGCCCGGATTCCTGAAGTTCTCTGATATGGGACCATTGCAGCATTGGCAGTTCACTGGCGGGATCCAATGTCCGGTTGACCCCCAAGGCGGTGGCAAGCACGGACAGCACTTTCGGCAGTTCGTCGTTGGGAACCCGCTTCAATATCTGGTTGATTTGCAGGATGCACCGGCGTTTTTCTGTATCGTTGTTCCACCGGCACCCCGTTGATGATCCATCGGGCAATTTGAGTTGCAGCAGGTTTTTCTGTGTATGATGAAAATAATAATACACCTTATTGGTCCAGATGGAACTGTTCGTGTCGAGGGGTCCGGTCGTCAGAAAAACGATTCCCGGGATATTCAATTCCTTCATGATCGGTAACGCTACATCGATCACGTCGCAGTAGCCGTCATCGAAAGTTACCGCGACCGCGCCCGCCGGAATCGACCAGTTGCGGGAGATGATTCCCTCAAGTTCTCCGCCACCGATCGGATGATGATAGGCGGCGATATACCGCATCTGTTCCCGGAACCGCTCCGGTGTCATTGTCCAACCCATGGTTTTCCGCAAAAAATCCGGCGTATCGATCTGGTGATAACCCAGGACGGTCAATGGCCGTACCGGTCTCCATTTTCGTTTCACGTGTACAGCGCCGGTGGATACCAGCATGCGATACATCAGTCGTTTAATCGGGTTCATCACTTGCCATTCTACAATTGACGGAAGTCCCAATCAAACACAGAGAAACGAAAAAAACACCGGATCATCGACAAAAGAACCGGCACCAGGGCAATGGATTTGAGGGGTTCCGTTCGCAGGGCCGGTTGTCAGATTGCTGTTCCGGTTACGGAGACGGCGTCGATGAGAATATCCGGGCTGTATGCGATCGGGTTGTATTCGAGATCACGGGTCATGCCGAGAATGCGATGAAAGTCCTCGTAGATATTACCGGCGATCATCGTATCCACTGCTCGCCCTACAATGCGGCCATTCTTCACGTAGAAACCGATTCCGACATTCATGCTGTAATGTCCCTGCAGGATATTGCCGGAATGGAATCCGATGACATCGTTGACGATAATGCCTTCGGGTATCATGCGAATCAGTTCGTCGAGGGTTTTATCGCCGGGAATCATCACGAGGTTGTTGAACCGGGGATTGGGTGACACTTCGATACCTCGAGTCCACATCGATCGCTTGATACCGTTTCCGCTGGAACCGCTCCCATCCTTGCTGCCGTTGGTCAGGTCAAAGATGAAATTCTTGAAAACACCCCGATCTACGATCAGCTTTTTGCGTGTAGGCGTTCCCTCATCGTCAAACGGTGTGCTCCCTGGAGCCCAGTCCCGTGTCGGATCGTCTTCCAGCGTGATTTCCGGTCCAAAAATAGGTTGGTCGAGTTTGTCGATCAACGGAGTGACCCCGCGCACTTTTTGAGCGCCGTTCGCTCCCTCCATGATCCGGTACAGGATGCTCCAGGTGGAGGATGCCCGGAACAGAACGGGCATTTTCCGGGTAGGGACGCGGATTTCATTTTCGCTGAGCCGGTTTTCGGTGATGAGTTCATCGATCACCGGTTCCGGGAAACGGAAGTATCGGCAGCCGGTGATTTCTTTGTTGATTCCTTCTTTGGAGCGCTGGTACATGGACAGGAGGCAGACGGTATAGAGTGTTTTCCGGTAGGATTCGGCTTTTCCGGATGTATTGAGGAGGGTGACGTCGGTGATTTCGTTGTCCAGATAGAGGTTCAGCGGCAGCTCCGGGTATCGAGAGCGAACGTAATCATAGATGGCACGACCATCGGCAGCCATTTGGGCCGGATCCAGATGCTCGAGTTCCGGATCGCAGATAGCGCCTCCGCAACCCTCGCTGGATTCACCCGGAAACCGGAATTCGGCTTCTGCACCGAACTCCGCTGCCTGGATGGCGGCATCCACCATCCAATGCGGATCCTCTGTTGCGGAGCCTTTCACCGTACCGATTTTTCCGTTTCGAATCACGCGCAGCGAAACCTCATCCAGATCCCGCACCAGCACGTCGGCTTGCCGCCAGTTATAGAAATTCATCGGCGACGATGTTTTTCGAACATGGTACACTTCCGCTTGATCCGCCCGTTCCGCAGCTAATTTCAACAGCTTTTCCATTTATTCGCCTCCGATCACCACGTTTTTAATCACGATACTGGGACCGCCGGTCCCGGATTTTTCCAGCATCTGCATATCGAATAGACCGGCACGTGTCTTTCCACAGCCGCCGCCTTCGTTCATCCGAAAATCATTGCCGATGAGGGTTATGTTGCCCAGCGTATCGAAGACATTGCCCGAAATATTGATGTCTTTTACCATTTTTCCGAGCGAACCGTTCCGGATTTCGTACCCGTATTGAGCGCCGAACGTGAACAGGTCGCCCATGGTTTGGCCGCCTTTTCCCCCGCACAGATACAGACCGTTTTCCGCTGCGGCGAGGAGTTCCGGGAAGGGGGTTACGCCTTGTTCGATGAATATATTGGACATCCGAACCTGCGGCATGAATCGGTAATCCGTGGCGCGATAGTTGCCGGTCAATTCGCCGTCCAGTTGAGCGGCGGAGAGTCGGGAATGGAGCCGGCCGGTGAGGATGCCGTTTCTGACCAGGTCGGTCTGGGTGGCCTGAACGCCTTGATCGTCGTATCGATAGGTTCCGCTGGCCCCCGGAAAGCTGCCGTCATCCACGATGTTCAGGCAGGGATTACCCATTTTCCGGCCGATAATCAGCATATCCTGCAGAGACCGGTTGTTGATCGTATCATCGGCTTCGGACAAATGGCCGAACGCCTCATGGGTGAAGACTCCGGACAGGTCCTGATCCGCCACGATCGTGTACATGCCAGGGCGGACGGGTTCCGCTCGGAGCAAGTCTGCGACTGTCCGGGCTTTCTTTTCAACGTCGGCATGGCGGTTCAGCAACCGGTCGTAATCCGAATCGTAGCCCAGGGTGATCCCAGCGGATTCGGTGCTTTTTCCGTTCTTGGACATGATGCGGAACGCAAGGAAACACAGAACGATGTCCTGATCGATCCGGGTACCTTCGGAATTGACGTATGATTTTCGGGTGACACTTTCATAATAGGATCCGAAGGAAGTGAAAACATCCGGCACCGACAGAATCAGGGACATGTATTCCCGAGCGAGGGCGACCTTGTCATCGAATCCCACGGAGCGGGGATCGGTTTTCATTACCGGTAGCACCGTGTCATCGATTACCGGTGCCGGCAGCAGTCGATTCGTTGTATCGAATGCTCCCAGCCGCGCGGCTGTCCGAGAAGCGTTTACCATCGCTTTCCCCATATCTTCCGGCCGCGTGAACGATGCACCGGCATACCCGCCGTTCTTCAGGGCGGTAATCCGGCCTCCTTTGAGCACCGTGTTCGATACACCGTTGATTTCCAGTTTGTTGAAGGAAATCTGAAGTTGACGGGTGTCCTCATACATGGCGTCCACATAATCGGCATCCGCATTGTCTATTCCATTGATCAGCAGCTGTCTCATCACCATGGGCCCTCCATACTCGATTGGCTATATCAGAGCTGGATACCGGGTTCAAGGATCATCTGAATGCGCATCCCCAATCAATGAGCGCAGTGGGTTCTATGAGATCCGTTTTCACAATTTGTCGGAGAGAAAACGGTAATACCGGGAGAGAAACGGGTGCGAAGACCGAGGGTTTTGACAAACGAATTGAAAGAAAGTACAGTCATTCGAGTGAGTGACATTGGAAAAGCAATACCCCAGGAGGTTGACTATGATGAATGAGAACATTGAAAACGATTTGGACAAAGAACCGGGTGGAATGACACCCCCGCCCCCACCGCCTCAGACCCCC
>JAFGMN010000078.1 GCA_016927515.1 candidate division CSSED10-310 bacterium
CACATCGCACCGCCGTTCCAACGGATCGATACTCCGCAATCCAATGGGAATATCGATCAACACCAATTCCGCCCGACGAAGATACCCCGATATATCCGTCAGTTGCGATATGCGCTCCATTCGCCATGTTGCCCGGTTTCGGTCTTCGAATCCGACGCAGAACCATCCACCTTTGCATCCATCGATTCCGATATACTTCATTCCCGGCACCCTCCATGTCACCTGATTGTAACCGGATGATTCCCCGGTAACCACCTTTTTGGAAACACATCTGAAAAATAGGTCTATGCTCCGCTGGCCGGAACGTGTCCTTAACCGATTTCTTATTTGACTCTCCAACGCGCTTCATCCTAGTTTCACTGGCTGTGGATACTGTGTGGGATGCCGTCGTTATTGGGACAGGAGCTGGTGGTGGGGCCGCCGGCTGGATGTTGGCTTCCTCCGGGAAAAAAGTGCTTTTTCTGGAACGGGGACACCGGCTGACGGATCCGGAAGTCATGCAGGATGAGGAAGCCATGCTCATCGACATGAAAGCGGCCGATCAGCGACCGCACTCTTTTGGCTCGGTCACCGCGTCACCGTTTACTGGGGGTATCGTCGGAGGAAGCACGTCATTATATGGAGCATGCCTGCTGCGCCCCGGGTCTTCTGATTTCCATCCCGGTGCGTACTATGGCTCGTTGATTGATCCGGCAATCCATCATTGGCCGGTTGACTACGATGAATTTGAACCATGGTTTACTGCTGCGGAAGATCGCCTGAAAGTCGCCGGTGATACCACAGTACAGGTTCCTTTTTTACATAATCGTCAAGCACCGTATCCGGGCCGGCCACTGCCGTTGCATCCATTCAACGAAAAACTCTCCGACACATTGACCCGATCCGGACTGACCCCCTTTCCACTGCCGCTCGGAATCGACAGCGAAACATGCAAGCGATGTGCTTCCTGCCCCGGGTATGGTTGCCCGATCGATGCCCGTGCATCCAGCACCCGTTGCTTCATCTCTCCGGCGATCACCGATCACGATGCGGAGATTCAAACCGGCGTAGACATTCTCGGTATCGAATGCGTAAATCGAGTGATTCGAAGCATGCGGATCCGGATTCAGCACGAAGAAATCACCATTCGATCCGGCGTATGGATTCTATCCGCAGGCGCCCTGGGAAGTCCGGTGTTCATGATGGAACACGGACTGACCGGCAGCAATCCCCACATCGGACGCAATTATATGTACCACCTTGGCGTCCTTTTTCTGGCATTCTCCCGTGAATTGACCGGCTCCGGAACAGAATTTATCAAACAATTGGGAATCACTGATTTCTACATCGATCCGGATGGACACAAACTCGGTTACATCCAGCAATTGCCGATTCCAGGCCCTCGAACCTTACAGGCGGAAATGCCGGCCGGGATGCCGATGCCGAAGCCGTTGGCAGCGTTTTTCATTCGACACGCCATATCATTTGCCGGCGTGATCGAGGATCTTCCTCAACCATCCAATCGTGTCGTTGAACATAATGGGACAATCCTGATCCGGCACCAGTATCACACGTACGATATCTTCCGGGCCAAGCGATTGAGAAAATTGTTCGGACCGCACTTTCGGCGGACACACCGGATTGCGGGCGGCTCAATCATTGCAGTCAACGAAAAGCGGCATGTGGCTCATCAGGTTGGGACATGCCGGTTCGGAAATAATGAACGACATGCGGTTCTTGATCGGTACTGCAGAGTGCATCATCTGGACAATCTGTTCATTGTTGATGGAAGTTTCATGCCCAGTGCGCTTGGCGTTGGACCAGCCCTGACAATCATGGCCAACGGCCTTCGCGTCGGCGATTACCTTGCAGGTTCGAACCGGGTTGATCGATCCCACCGGATGGAACGGAAGGATGGATAAATGGACGATAACAATGTGAATTGTAAAAACAAAAGCATCCGTACGGTCTTGATCACGGGAATCACGGGAACCCTGGGATCCGCTCTGGGAGAGTATTATCGTCAACAAGGATGGAATGTGATTGGTGTCACCCGTAAGAACACAGACCGGCTTGACGCCTGTGATAAAGTAGTTGTTAATCTACAGCAATCCCCCGCCGATGCCCAGCATTTGTTATCATTCCAAGCGGATCTTATCATTCTGAATGCCGGCGCGATCGAAACGGCGATCGGTCCTGCCGGAGAGCCTCTTTCCGAATCCATCCAATCGTTGACAACGGTGAACTTCATGTTCCCTGCTCTGGTCGCTTTGGAAGCCGCTGCGAGCGTTCAGAAACCTCTCGACATGATCTGTATCGGATCGATCGCGGACTGCAGTCCGTCGTGCTTCGGTCCGGTTTATCATGCATCGAAAATTGCGCTGCATTATTTCATCCAGGGAACGTCACCCATTCTGCAGCACGCGAACCCTATGATCAGACTTCGATTGTACCGGCCAGGCGTCATCCTCGGACCGCTGTCCTGGGCGCCGATCAACCGGCTGAATGAGAAAGGGATCCGGATCCGTTCGAAACGCTGTCAGCAGGCACCGTCCGCCAGCGTCATCGCTCGGCGCATCGATCAATTCCGGTGTTCGCGTAAAACCATCGCATCTGATCGGCTGCCGCTTTCTTTTCGTCTGCTGAAGATCTTCTTCATACTGGCACCCGAGCTGTTCTCCCGTGTGCAGCGGATCGCATGGCGTTCGGCAAGTGCATTTGTGAAGCATTCCGATTGAGACGGATTTCCCTTGACCTGACATCGTTAAATGATACATTCCGGATATTGACAAGAGGAATGCCCGGAATAGCGATTTGCGTATTAATCGGCAATGAAACGGCAATGCGAATGCCAGGCGGAACGAAAGGAAAGAGCAATGAAAGTCCTGATTGTTTTCAACAGGGAACCGTACGACAACACAGATGTAACGTGGAATGGCCTTCGGCTGGCGAAGAAACTGGTGGAAAACACACAGGATGTCAGACTCTTTCTGATGAATGATTCCGTCGACATGGCTCGGGATGTTTGCCGACCACCGGAAGGCTACGACCAGGACCTGTCAGCCATGCTTAAGGATTTGATTCGCAGCGGCGTTCCTGTCAAGGTATGCGGAAGCTGCATGGCACGTTGCGGTATCTTTAAAAATCACCCGTATTTTGAAGGTGCGGAAAAATCGACCATGCAAGCGCTGGCCGATTGGGTTGTGGACAGCGACAGGATTCTAACTTTCTGATCGAATCCGGCCAGCAGACAATGCGGATGTTTTTTCAGGAGACTGAGTATTTGTGTGACTGGATCAACCTGGTACAGATGCGGGCTCTGGGTCCTTCTGGCCAGCCACGTGATGGCATTGGGCCATCTCTGTTTGATCCAGGGACCTCCGACTTGGGATGGCGGCGACCACTCGTTTCACGCCTTCCAAATTCATCAAGCCCTGCAACGGACGGACCTTGACCTGTTCCTGGCGGTGACTCGCAGCCAGACCCTCTGGCCCTTTTTGCACAGCTGGATCACCGGTGCCTGTCTCACCTTGACCGGTTCGTCTTTCATAACCATCCGCTTCGTTTCCCTGGGATTCGGGCTCATCACACTGGCGTTGTCCGGTTTTTTCGCTCATCGACACCGTGTGGCCTCTGCGCCTCTGACAGCGTTCCTGCTGGCCGGATCTCCCCTTTTTATCCTCTACAGCATCCAGCCCATGCTGGAGATATTCGGCGCTGCCTTCACCATTGCAGCGCTTGGCTGCGCCATTACCGGTATCACAACTCCAGACCTGCGAACCCGTATGCGCATCCTCACCACCACACTCGTTCTGCTAACCTTCTTTATCAAGTATGTATACGGTATTCTCCTCATCCTCACCCTCGGTCTGCACTGTCTACACACATTCCTCCACCCGGGGGGGGGATCCCATGGGTCTCGGCGCGACGCCGTCCTGAACGCCGCCACCTGGATTGCCGCACCCCTGCTTACCGCCGCGCTGTGGTTGATGCACCCGTCCCAACGGACCGGTTTCCTGGCCTGCCTCCACAACCCGGATTCCGGTTTTTCCATCCTGAATCCTATCAATTGGCTCATCTACCCCGTCACCATCTTGCTTTTCTACGTCTCGTCACCTTTCCTCGCCATCGTTCTCGGCCTCGCCGGCTGGCGGGCCTATCGACGCAACCGATCACCCCTGCTGGAAATCTCTGGCCTGTATATCCTGACCACCGTGATTCTTCTC
>JAFGMN010000079.1 GCA_016927515.1 candidate division CSSED10-310 bacterium
ATTAATATGGCGATTTTTGATGTTTCTCCGATACTGCCGGGGATCACGCCGATGAAACAATCCAGCAGGGAATAATGGTTTTCAATGGCGGAAGCGGCGGTGCGACCCAGTTCACCCGAGGCGGCGCCGAGGGCCAGTGGCTTGGCACCGGTAAACCCGTCGGCGGGAGCCTGAGAATCGCGAAGAAGCACCCAGACCGAATCGCCGGAAATCCGGCCGGGATAGGCGAAAAACAGGAATGCACGGGCCATCAGCGCCACGTTGAAAACATTGTATCCTGTGCCGCCAAATACCTCCTTGACGATAATCACGGAAAAAGCGACGGCGACAGCCAATTGCCACCAAGGTATTGTTGGCGGAACAATCAGTGGAATCAACAAGCCAGTGACAAGGTAGCCTTCACTGACCTCCTCTTTTCGCCACACCGAAAACGCCATTTCGATGGTCATGCCGACGCCGTACGATATGATGATGAGAGGAATGAAAACGAGGAGCCCGTCAAAAATGGAACCGAAAAAATCGGGTGGCATACGATGTGCGAGTCGGGATTGGTGACCGATGTTCCAGATACCGAACAGGGTGGGTGGGATCAGTGCGACGATGACGAGGTACATAACGCGCTTCAGGTCGGTCGTATCGCGGATGTGGGGGGAGCGGCGGGTTCGGGTTCCGATGCTGAACAGAAACGTGTCGAAGGCATCGAAAACCGGCCAGATTTTATGAAAACGACCGCCGGGTGTTTCCCACATCTGCCGGAAGGTGGTTTTCTTCGGGGTCTTTTCTATCTGGTGAATATCGCTCATGCTGTTCCTCACATATTCTCGGCTTCAAACAGGTCCAGACCGCGGCGGATGATATCGCTCAGTTCCTGTTTAGAAGGATCGATGAACGCACACAGCGCAACATCTTCCTCCACCAGTTCCAGAAGACCCAGTTTTTCCGCTTCCTGAGTATCGTTGGCGTTGATGGCGCGGATCAACGCGGGCAGATGAATATCGAAGGGAAACACTTTTTCCCATTGCCCGATGCTGATGAGCGCTCGTTTTCCGCCATGGACCCGGGTATCCAGATGCACCGTTCGGCGGGGCAGAAGCGAGGACGCGAACGTCCGCATGGCGGAATAGACGGAAAATCCAGGCAGACTCCATCCCATAAACGCCCGGGTTGTTCCCTCCGGAATCACCGTGAGGGTTCGCGAAAACATACTGAGATGCCGATCGATCTCCGTGGATTTCCCCGCCAGGACATCGCCGGCGATGATTCGAACGGGTCCATCCGGTGAGACGCGGTTTTTAAGGAGGGACGCAAGAGATGCGCCGAGCCGTGTCCGGAGATACCCCGGTTGGATGACAGCGCTGCCTGACAGGGCAATCACACGTTCCACGGGGAACGTTCCCGTACGAAACAGGAACCCGATATCGGCGACGTCCTCGGCCCGGATCGTCCAGGCGGTCTCGTTGCGCTTCAATGGTTGAATATGACGGATATGAATACCGGGGAGACCGGCTGGGTGGGGTCCGGAAAACGTGTGAATTTCCAGGTGACCCAGTGACCGGGCATCGACTCCGGGTAAATCCTCGCGGGTTCGGCACAGGTAGGTTTTACCGGATCCCATGCGGCTCAAAATACGTGTGCCGAGAATGAAGTCATCGATGCGATCCTGGAGGAGGATGGGGGTTTGGGCTTGAAGGGGGGCGGTTGACATGGCATTGATGTAGATGGCGACGGGGATGGCTGTGGGCCGCGGGATTTTGGCCAGCGGACGTTGGGTCAGAAGTGGCCAGAGACCACTGAAAAGCAGGTGCCTTCGCAATGTGTCAGGCTCGGCGTGCAGAATGTCGGATTCCTTCCAGCTTCGAAATGTTTCGGCGGGCTCGTCCGATGCCGGTTCGATGACGATTTCCTGAAGCGCTCGCCGGTGTCCGAGACGAATCGCCCGGACGGTGCCGCCGGCCGGAGACCGGAACACGATGTCCTCGGAACCGCGAAGATAGCACAGAATCTCGCCATATTTCACCGAAACACCTTCCCGAGCGAGGATTTTGAACTTGCAGCCGGGAGCGTCCGCCACGTGCAGTGCTACGGTGGTGGGCAACGGGGACCGATCGATCCGGGGTTCGGGTTTTCCGGCAAGCGGAATGTTCAGTCCCCTTCGAATCGTATGATGTGTCATAATAGTCCTCAGGTTACTGATTGCATGGGTACGTCATTGCGAACAATCTAAACGATCCATTGCATTGGACCTGCCGTCAACAGATTCGTTACAAACCACGGCGTTTCCGACCATGGTCCCGGCGCGGTGAACCGGGGATGCGATCCGATCCGATCCGACGGGTCCAACACGACCATGCGTCAAATATACATGATGCAGGAGCGTGATTGCCAATAGAAGAAATGATGGGAGAGAGTGATGAGTGTTCGAGTAAGCAAATGCCACGGAAAATCCCTTGGAATTCCATTTGAATTCCTTCGTAAACAGCCGGATCATTCCCGGATTCCACCCAAGGCATCGGAATATTCTTGAAACCAACGCGTTCTCATGTCATTGGGATCAGAGGGATTGGATGAACGTACCGATCTGATAGACGATGGTCGTGACCAGCCAACCCAGAACCGTCAACCCGCTCCATTGCAGAACACCCCATATCCAGTGCCCGGCTTCACGGGCGGTGATGGCGACGGTTGCCATACAGGGCGTTGCGATCAGAGCGAACAGTATGATGCAGATGCCGATCAGGGGATTCGGATAATTACGCTGCAGGATTATCCGTAAAAGTGTTCCGGACGGCGTGCTGTCCGCGGATGTGATTGCATCGATGTCGTTGTTACCCAGTGCGAGAATGATGCCCATCTGGGAGACGAAGAGTTCCTTGGCTGCGAATGCACCCAGGAACGCGGTACCGATTTTCCAGTCGAATCCCATGGGACGGACCAGCGGTTCGATTACGTGCCCGATGCGACCGGTAATGGAATGGTTGAGCTGCTCCAAACGCCGGATATTCTCGATCTGCCCATCGGTTAGATTCCGGGAAGGTTCATCCGAGGCAACGGCCGACTGGGAAGCCGCCGGTTGTCCGGCGTTGATCAGGGACAGGACTCGCGCCTGCAACCGGAGATCCGGATGCGTCCCCTGGGCAACCAGCGTATCGACATCGTACGTTTTTTTCTGGGGGAAATTCAGCAGGAACCAGAGAAGGATTGAAAATCCGAGGATAATCGTTCCGGCTTTCCTGAGATACATCCAGGAACGGTCCCACATGTGTCTCAAGACCATGTTGACCGTCGGCATGCGGTACGGAGGCAGCTCCATCACAAACGGCTCATTCTCACCCCGAAACAGCGTTTTTCGAAGAAAAATAGCAACGAAAAAGGCGAGAGCGACGCCGAGCAGGTAAATGCTCCACAGAATTGGCGCGTGCCAATTTTTGGGGAAAAAGGCGGGAATGATCATTAGATAGATTGGAAGCCGTGCACCACAAGACATCAACGGCAAAATCATCATGGTGGTCAATCGACCCCGCCGATCCCGGATGGTCCGAGTGGCCATAATGGCGGGTACGGTGCAGCCAAAACCGATCATCAGGGGAATGAAACTGCGTCCATGAAGCCCCATGTGATGCATGACCCGGTCCATGATGAAGGCGATACGGGCCATATACCCCGTGTCCTCGAGAAAGGCGATACACATGAACAGTAGGACGATGTTCGGCAGAAAGACGATGACGCCGCCTACCCCGGCGATGATCCCGTCTACAAGCAGCGACCGCAGCCACGTATCCGGCAGGGCATTCAGGACAAACTGGGAAACCAGTGCCAGTCCCGAGTCGATCCATTCCATCGGAGGCGTACCCAGGGTGAATGTGATCCAGAACGTTAGATACATCGTCAGAGCAAAGAACGGCAGGCTCAGCAATCGATGTGTGACAATCGTGTCGATGGTTTCCGTCATATTACGGACGGTTTCTTCTTTGTCGCGAATCGTAATCTCTCGAACCAGCCCGGATGCAAATCCATATCGTTTATCGCCGAGAACAATTGCTGAACCGGTGCCGCTTTCCTTTTCGATCCGCTGCATGCTGACAGCGACTTCATCGCACAGACGAGCGAACAGGGGATCTGAGTGCATTTCTTCCGCAACTTCCCGGTCGTCTTCCAGGAGTTTGACTGCGGCAAATCCGGGTGGATAGGGTGTTTTTCCCTGGATCAATGGCACGAGCCGCGCAACTTCCTCTCCGAGAACGCCGGTATAATTGACACGGGGTAAATCGGTGTTCCCGCAGGCTTCGACGACGACCTGTTTTAACCGGTGGATCCCCTCCCCGTGACTGGCCACGGTTTCAACCACCGGACACCCCAATCGCCGGGACAGCATGTCCGTGTCAAAGACCATTCCCTTTTTCCGGACTTCATCCATCATGTTGAGAACAACCACCAGATTCAAACCCATCTCCAGCAACTGAACCGTCAGATACAGGTTTCGTTCCAAATTGCTGGCATCGATGACATTCACGATAACATCCGGCCGGTCATGGATGAGAAAACGACGGGCAACAATTTCTTCCTGAGAATAGGATGTCAGACTGTAAATCCCGGGAAGATCCGTGAATTCTAGGACAGAACCATGATACCGGATGCACCCTTGGTATTTTTCCACCGTTACACCGGGATAGTTCCCCACGTGCTGATTGCCCCCGATCAGCTTGTTAAACAGGGAGGATTTTCCAGAATTCGGATTGCCGGCGAGCGCGATCCGAATGACGGCGGGCTTCGCCGACGCGACGGCGGTTGATGGAGCGATGCCGACGGACTCCAGAGGCAAATCCGGATTGGCTTCGGTGCGATGATTATTCGTTTCCGGTGATAATGATGGATTCATTCATGTGCGCTTTCCGTGTCGGTTTCCGGTGATTCGGGCGTATCATCATGAAGCAGAATTGCTGAGGCTTCGTCTTTTCGCAGGGAGAGGTTGTATCCCCGGAGTTTGATTTCGATGGGATCCCCCAGTGGGGCCACGCGGAGAAGAGTAACCTCAACATGCGGAAGAACACCCATGTCGATCAATCGTTGACGAATGCGATGAGATGCCCTAATGCGGCCGACAATGCCGCTTTCACCAGGTTTCAAATCAGTTAATCGCCGGGCGTGGGCCCAATGGGCGCCGAACCTGTTCCGGCAGTGCATGTGATTGCACGGATTGTCCCGTGCTTCGAGATTATCGTAATGTTTGCGGTAATCATCGAAATGAGTCTGAATATCCATCCCGCAGGTGGTGATGAACTCAAAAAAAGTCACCATGCGATGGAATGTTTCCGGGCTCATGAAGTGCTCGAAGCTGCACGCATCTTTTTCGGCAATCGCTTCCGGGACCCGGAGCACTGATACGAGGAAGTCACGAACGAATTCGTGGCGTCGTAACACCATGCGTGCGAGATTTTCGCCTTCGTTTGTCAGCAGTACAATTCCGCGGGAAGCATGTTCAACGAGGCCTTCTTTGGCCAGCCGTTTCATCGCGCTGTTGACGGAAGCCATCGATACGTTTCTGTCATCCGCAATGTCCTTCATTCGCGCAAACCGCTGCTTCTGGATAAGCAAATAAATCGTCTCGAGATAGTCCTCGAGAGACTCAGAAATAACGCCGACTTTATTCACTTCTGCCATCAATCGTCTCCGGATGAACTGTCTAACTTGATGAAAAAGGGCGGAATGAACCCAAATTAGACAAGCCTAATTTAGTGGGACGATTCGGCGCTGTCAAGTCGTTTCCCTGTCAGAGTGCATTTGATATGCTATCATTCAGTTGAACCGATCGGTCGCTGCCCGACGGTTCGGGAAGGGAAGAAGGAATGAAACAGATAGAACGATTACCGCATGTCGAGGAAAAAGAGGTGACGTCAGCCGTGCCCAGCGTGCATCTGCGCTGTTGTCCGATCACGTTGAATCCGACGGTTCCGAACATCCGTGGTCATGTCAAGGAGTATGACTCTGAGAGTGGTGGATTGTGTGCCGAGACAACGGTTCGAGCATATGGACCGATCCTGTTTGATGGCAAGGAGGTTGTTGAAGTGCATCGAACGCGGATTGTGGGGGGAAAGACATGGAAGGAAATCCATTGGGCAGGCGTGACGGCGGGGCGGATCCGGTGCACGTTACGGGCATGTGGTGGGGAAGCGGTGGAGCAGGTAATGAGCGAGTTTCCAGTGGAGCTGTCAGCTGAGTATGCGAATACACGGGAAATCCGCTATTTTCGTGGTCTGTATGAAGGAAGGGAGTTTTTTTCCGATCGGGTGGCGGGATGGGTTGATTTGACTATCAGCGGCTGTTCGATGCGTTGTATTAAATTGATCGTCACCGGTTCCGGCAGAGAAATCCACACGTATATTTCCGTTGATACCGGGTATGTTCAGCGGCTCGATGTGTATGAGAATGGCAAGCGAATCGGTTGTCGGCTGGTCGAGTGGAATGACATGTCATTTGCGGACCCAGATGGTGTAGAATTCATTCTGAAGGACGATTTTCATGCCATGAGATGACAGATGGGAGGCGTCGAGAGGAAGTTCATAGTTCGGCTGGACGGCGCCGACCGAACCCTCGGAAAATGCTGTCTCGATCAACGGCATCCAGTACATTTGCGATCGCTTCCTCACATCTCCGAACCGTTGCCCTGACAGTTTCTTGACGGCCACCCGGTATTCTCCCGCATCCATCATCCGTTTCATCCAAAGAATCAATCCCCAGTTGTCTTTGAAACGAACGACCTTTATCCGTTGCGACTCAAGCGCGATGAAGGGATCGGAGATGATCAGATCCGTCTCCTGTGTGTGCAGTTGAATCGCCGTTGCCGCTTCCCGGACGGCCTGCCGGGGTGTGCCCGCAAACCCATATCGATCGGCGACGCCTGTTCCCCATACTGCGCCCGGCTGAATGATCTGCATGAGACCGATCAACACTGCGATCGAAACCAGCGAAGCGCACGCGGTCGCGCGTGATACTGCAGAATGGGCACCGATGACTTCAGCGAGTGTCCGACCGGAAAGGAGAGCACAAAAAGGCAGCGTGGACAACAGATAATGGGGCCAGAAGGCTCCTGAAACAAACCAGAAAAAAGCGAGATCCAGCAGGATCAGGATAACACATAGCCAATGCCAGTTTGTCTTGGATTTGCGGAAAAACCATGCGCTACCGATTGTCAGGGGAACGAGATATCCCAGTCCGGATGTGGTCCAGGCCGCTTTGATATACCATGGAGCGACATATCCTTTGATCCAGTGAAACCAGAAGGTTTGTTCGATATACAGGCTGCCGAAGGCTGCCGAGTATCCGGCGGTGATCAGGATGACAAAAAACGTGAATCCGGCGGCGAAACGGATCGCTGAACGGAAATCCTGCTGGAAGATGACAAGAAAAGAAACGATTCCGGCACATGGGACGACGGCGGTTTGTTTGCATGCGAAGGCAAAACCGGTAACCAGGCCAGCTACCACTGGAGTCCAGCGTGTTTGCCCGGTGCGGGTCAACAGTTCGATGGCCACCAGGACGCCAAGGGTTGCGTAGGTTTCACGCTCGAATACGTGATACCGGAAGAGCAGGTAATGAATGGAGTAAAGATAGGCTGCGATCATACCGGCAGACCGCGAATCCGCCAGCCTGTCCCCCAGCCGGCGAATAAGAACGGCCGACAGAATGAACGCGAGTGCCGACATCCCTTCCGGAATCCGGTGAGAAACGCCGAAGATTCTGTATAGAACAGCTAGGATAAATTCCAGCAGCGGAGGATTGACCTGGGCGAATTCCGCGAATGGCAGCATGCCTTTCATGATCAGAAAGGCACCATAGATATAATTGGGATCCTCGATCTGAACGTCAGGTGCAGCGATGCGGGAGGCTCGCAGCAAAAGGATACCCGCAAAAAAAAGTGTGTTCGGAATCCATTTCCGTGTTTTCATCGCTCACCTGATTCACTGTCGGTTTGACAACAGATTTAGTCAGAACGACAGCCGGTGTTACTCGTCCTCTTCATCTTTTTTCCGCGTTGGTCGCCGAGGATCTTCCGGAGGACAGGGAGGGCGCTTTGATGGCCGTTTGACAGGGCTTTCTCCGTTTTTTTTGTGATCGGCATAAAACGTTTCGATCCCCAGGGCCAACTCGTGCAGCCGCTGATCAATCCGGTGCATCATCGTGTTTTTCTCCCAATTTCCATTGGACTGACGGTTTCCAGCCTTAAACCCCGTGAGAAGTTCCAGACCGTCTTCAATGGTTTTGACCGGATAAATATGAAAGACTCCTTTTGCAACGGCGTCGACAACATCTGTCCTCAGTTGCAGGTCCAGGACGTTCTGGTGCGGAATGATCACGCCTTGCGTACCGGTTAGTTTCCGGGATAGACAGACGTCATAAAAACCCTCAATTTTTTCGTTGACACCACCGATCGGCTGGATTTCGCCATGCTGATTGACCGATCCCGTTACCGCTAGATCCTGTCGGATCGGAACACCGGCCAGTGTCGCCAGCAACAGATATAGCTCCGTCGACGATGCACTGTCGCCATCCACACCGCCATACGACTGCTCGAAGCAGATCGATGCGGAAAACGCAAGGGGTTTATCCTGAGCGAACAATTTCCGGAGATATCCCGTCAGAATAGCGATACCCTTGTCGTGAATTTTCCCTGACAGTTCCGCCTCTCGCTCAATATTGATCACACCGGATTGTCCGAGACTGATGGATGTGGTGATTCGGGATGGTTTTCCAAACATGTATTCAC
>JAFGMN010000080.1 GCA_016927515.1 candidate division CSSED10-310 bacterium
GATCAGCAGAGTATCGGTCGATTCGCAGTGAACGGCGGTCACATGATCAGGAAGCGGAAATTGCCTCAGCAAGTCGCCGGAAGGAGACGCGACCAGCATCTGGTGCCGGGAATCGCCGGCGATATAGACATTCCCGTCCGGTCCGACGTCATAATCGAACCGTAGAATCCAGGAAGGATCGGCGAGGAGATTCGCGGACCATTCCCCGATCATTTCAGCCCGTGAATTTAATCGAATCATGGTCTGATAGTGCCAGCAATTCGCGATGAACGATCCATCCGGCAGCGACTCGACCCGCGCGATATCATACGATCGTCCTCCAGACGGGTGAGGATACCGTATTACAGAGTCAAAACAGTACTGGAATCCAGCGCGTCGCGTCGGAATCGGAGCGGGAAGTGCATCCGGAAACGGCGGTTGCAACCAATTCGCCGCGGGTATCGGCTCGCCAGGTGGATCCAATGATGCCGGTCGACCCATATCCTCGGGGGTGCGCCATTGCAACCGGACCCGGGGGCGTGTTCCGGAAACAGGAACCCGCGCCTGAACCGTGTGCGCTCCCGCGGTCAATCGACACACAACAGGTGCTCCAGATGGCCCCGCTGTGCTTCCGGACACAATCGTTGAATCAATGGTCAACACGCTGTCAACCGGCGCGTCGAATGCGAACATGTATTGTCCATGCCGCTCCGTCAGCAATATCCCTTCGATCTCCCATTCCACCGCCTCCGGATCAAGGGACGCGAGAGGGTCATCCGGCCCGCCAACCGCAGCGGATGTCTCCTGCATCGTATCGAACCGGACCCGATGCACACGGCTGTCCCCAGCGCTGACGGTCACTCCGCGCCGCTTCGCAAGATCATCTTTGCGCATTGTAAAACTGTAATATCCCCGCGGATGATCGGTGTCCTGGTGCAAAATAAGCACACCGTCGTCATAGATGGTCGTCAGCATCGGGATCACCGGCAGGTTTTCCGCAATATTCCTGAAATAATAAACGAAATCACGATCCGGCTCGAATCGGAATGGCACCGAAAACGCCGGGCGTTCCATTCTGATTCGGTTCAGATCGCCGGTGGACGGATACATCAGATATCGCATCGGCAGTTCCGCCTCCTCCTCCAACCAGTCCACATGCACTTCCAGCCGGTCATTGGTGCCGATAACGGCTTCCACAATCCAGTAATCTTCCCACGCAACTCGCCAGACCGGTGCGATATCCCGTGCAAATGTGCAAAAATTCGTCATGCCCGCCCAGAGAATCAAACCGGCAATCGGTATTAGTCCCCAGGGCCGGCTCCGGTTGATGCCCGGCCATAACGCAGACACCGTTCGCCAGATACCCAGTCCGATCAGGCCGAACAAAACGGGTTGAGCCGCTGTCAATCGCCGGACAGCCGGTTCACTGACCATCGCGGGTATCAATCCGGCGATCAGCCACGTCATGATGACCACCGAATCCATCCGGGGTAAACGAACCATAGCTGCGATCAATCCGGCAAGAAAAAATGCCCCCAACGGCCACCAGAACAGCGGCATGGGATCGGACGTGAACGTCATATCCTGAACACAATCGATGGTGAATGACAGAACCAAGTGATGCAGAAACCCTCGAATTTGTTCTATTCCTTGGGCAATTTTGAAATCATGACCATGCCGTGTGTAGAAAACAATCCATGTATCAAGCAGGTTGAAACCCAGTGGAGCGGTGGCGGTGGCGACGAATAGGGTGGCTGCGGTCAGCGCTTTGCCGATCGATCGTTTCCAGGGCAATGTTCCCTGGATCATCGCGCCGCCGAGAAGACAGGCAACAGCCCATGGAATCAAACGGAAGGTCGGAAATGTCCACATCCCAGCGCCCAGCACGAGCCCGGTTCCGAGAAAGCTCAGGAATCGACCGGTTTGCAGTGTGAGGATGCAGAAAAAGAAAGCGGCCGCTGCAAACAGGGGAGCGGCGTTGAGTCGTTCACAGAGATGACAGCTTTGACCGGGCCACAGGCCGACGGCGAGGAAGCCGCTGATCACGAGAGCGACGCTGCGGCCCCACAACCGGTTGAACGCGAGATAGGTGAAGATAATTGTCAACATTCCACAGGTAAAGGGAAGAGCGCGGAGACCGACAATGGAGATGCCGAAGAAGCGGACGAACGGAATCAGCATATAGAAGAAGAGGAATTCTTTGTTTGCTACATAGAACGGCTGGAACCGGTCACCTTCGAAAAACTGGAGAACCTGCATGCCTTTGACGATCTCGTCATTATGGGCTCCGGCAGGGACTGAAGCGAGATGATACAGCCGAGTCGGGAGCGCCAGCAGCAGGATGCCGATCAAGAGAAGGGTCGCTGTTTGGGGGGAGAGCGCGGGATCATCGACCGAGGTGTTTCGTCCATAGCGCGCGAATGCGATGATGAGGGTGACAGCGCCGGCGACCAAGGAGGGTACCGCGTATGGGTGGTGTATGCGGAAAGCGTATTGGGAGGCCAGCAGCAGGGCGATGCCGGCGGTCCACGCGAGGCTGTTCAGAATGATCGTTCGCCGTGAGTGCTTCATGGATACATCGCGTCGATGGCTGCGCGTGTTTCCGCAGTCGGAGGGTGATCGTCCCATCCCGGTGGTGCGGTGCGGATGCGATCCGGAATGAGCGGTTGATCGTTGTCATCGCGGAGTGTCA
>JAFGMN010000081.1 GCA_016927515.1 candidate division CSSED10-310 bacterium
AGGCTGATACGCTCATTACGGTCTCGAAAGCGCAGAAGCGATTATTCAAGCATTTTCCTGAGATGCATGACCGGATCCGCGTGATCCACAACGGGGTGGATGTGCAGCGTTTCATGCAGGCGGACGGCAATGAATTCCGTCGAGATATCGGCGTTTCGCCTGGGCAGTTTCTATATGGTATGGTGGGTCCGGTGAGTCGGCACAAGGGTGTTGAGGAGTTTATCCGTGCGGCGGCAACAATCGTCCGGGTTGATTCCGAGGCGCGGTTTGCCGTTGTCGGACCCGATCGGCCGCGGGCATTTCTGGAAGAGATGAAAGCGCTGGTCCATTCGTTGCAGGTCGAGCAGAATGTCATCTTCACCGGATTCCGCGACGATATTCCCGAAGTGATGTCAGGGTTGGATGTGCTCGTCACACCGTCCCGGGTCGAAGCTTTCGGCCGGGTTCTATTGGAAGCAATGGCAGCGGGGACGCCTGTGATCGCCTCGCAGGTCGGCGGCATACCGGAAGTAATATCCGAAAGGGACATGGGAATCCTCGTTCCGCCCAAATCCGCGGAGAAGCTAGGGGAAGCGATGCTGGTGATGCTTCAGGACACATCGCGCCGGAATCAGATCATCCAGGTATCGCAGGCTCATGTCGCCCGGTATTTCACCATCGAAAAACACACCCGAGAAATCGAAATGGTGTACGAGGCGTTTCTGTCAAGGTCTCGATGAGCAGGAATCAATGGCCGGCCGGTTTGATTTACCCGGATTGCCCGATTATTCTATTGGGTTGAAGAGGTTCCCTATGACGGCGATTGATGAGATAATCGAGGGATATCGGACATATTCAAAAGACGAGGATGCCATTCGAAAAATCCGGCTGGCCTATGACATCGCCCGAGACTGCCATGCCGGTCAATTCCGAAAAAGCGGTGAGCCGTATATCGTTCATCCTCTGGCCGTCGCCAAAATCCTGGTTGATCTAAAAATGGACTCATCGTGCATCTGTGCCGCCCTGATGCACGATACGCTGGAAGACACCGATATCCAGCTCGAAACGATCCGCCAGCAGTTGGGGCGGGAAGTGGCCGGGATGGTGGATGCGCTGACGAAGATCAAGACCACTGCTTTGGCCGAGCGTCTTCCCAAAGACCATGACCGGGCTGAAACCATGCGAAAGATCGTTCTTGGAATGGCCAAGAATGCGCGGGTGATTATCGTCAAGCTGGTCGATCGATGGAACAACATCCAGACATTGCAGTATCTGTCCGCCGAAAAACGCAAACAGATCGCGCGGGAAACCATGACCATCTATGCACCGATCGCTGATCGGCTGGGCCTGTCCCTCATTCGGCGCGATCTGGAAGATCTTTCGTTCAGTCACATCGATCCGAAAAACTATCAGAAGTATCAGCGTCGTTTGATGTTGAGTCGGAGTTTTCTGCAGAAAGATGTCGAATCCCTGATTCTCGAAGCCCGGGAAACGTTGGAGCGGCACGGTTTGAAAGTCCAAATATACGAACGCTTCAAAACACCTCACAGCCTGTATCAGCGGGCGCAGCAGAATCTGCCGACACACTTTCTTCACATATCGGTCATCACATCGTCGGCACTGGCTTGTTATCAGGCACTGGGAATTCTTCACGAAACGTTCAAACCTCTGCCAGGGACAACGATCAAAGATTATATTGCCATTCCGAGAACCAATGGATATCAATCGCTGCATACGTATATTCTGTACAAGGAAAATGTTTACCCGATTCAGATCCGATCGGAAAAGATGGAACAGATCGCATTGTATGGTATTTTGCAGAGCATCAACGAAAGCAGCCGATCGCGATACCGGGGATGGATCAGGCGATTGCAGGAATGGGTCCAGGACGAATCCGATGCCCAGGACATGATCAGGGGAATCGAGGATTTGGCCGCCCAGGATCGGATTTATGTCTGTACGCCTCAGGGCGATTATCTTGGGTTTCCCAGGGGATCGCTGGTTCTGGATTTCGCGTACCGGATCCACACGGATATCGGTCATCATTGCCAGGGCGCACTGATTGACGAACGCCCTGCCGGTATCTTCGAAACACTCCAGGATGGCACCATGGTCGAGATCATCCATTCCGAGGATATTCAAGTCCAATCGGATTGGCTCAATCACGTTAAAACACCCCGAAGCCGATCCGCCATCCGAAACTGGCTGGAAAATCAGAATAAAATCCGATCACGAGAGTTTGGTGAACAACTGCTGCGCATCGAGTTGGGCCGGCTGAAAATCAATCTGGACGACCGCCTGCCGCTCGATTCTTTCCAAACCGCCAAACAAACACTGGGCGTTGTTGATGATACCGATCTGTTCTTCAAGCTCGGCCGGGGAATCATCACCATCCGTGGCGCTCTAAAGATTATTCTGTCCGACGATGAGTTTAAGCGTTACAGCACCGGCGGTGCCACGCAGGTTTCGCGGTTTATCAACCAGCTCTTCAACAGACAGAAAACCGGCGAAACGTTTGAAATTAAAAATATCAATGATCCCTATCTCAAATTCTCGAAATGCTGCAATCCGCTGCCGGGTGAAGACATTGTCGGTGTACTTTCCATCAAACACGGTCTCTCGGTTCATCGCATCGGATGCGCTGTGCTCAAAGCCCGTACCATCGACCTGGAACGCATCGTTAAATTGACCTGGGCCTCCGATGTCACCCGTCAAATGCCCATTACGATCCGGGTAGAATGTCACAATAAAATGGCGATTGCAGTGACAATTCTCCAACTCATGGAAACCCATGCGGTGCCCGTGCGAAAATTTGATTTTCAGATAGAGAAAAACATGCTCGTTGTCCTGATGGAAATCCTGACCCCTTCAGCGCATTTTTCCGAGCGGATTCTCGGGATATTGCTGAACCAGAAAGGAGTCACCCGGGCGATTCGCACCGTCGACGTCCCGGGCGAAGACACCCTCGATGACAGTGCATGATCTTCCCCTCACCCAATGGATGACGGCGATTGAACCGCTGGTGATCCGGACCGGAAACCACATCCGCTCTCTGGCTCGCTCATCACTGACAATTCACTTCAAGAGCCGCTTCGATATGGTCACCGAAGCGGATATCACCGCCGAACACGCCATTATCGCAGGATTACAGGAAATCACACCGAATATCCCGGTACTCGCCGAAGAAGGCACTCTTTCCAACGGAGCAGGACCCGAGCCGGACCCGGCAAATCTGTGTTGGATTCTGGATCCATTGGACGGCACAACCAATTATGCACATGGATTTCCTCATTACGCGATTTCGTTGGCCTTGTTTCACCAGGGGCGTCCGCTCATGGGTATTGTATACGATCCCAGCAAGACAGAGCTGTTTACCGCCATTTCCGGGCAGGGTGCCCTGCTGAACAACCAGCGGATGGCTGTTTCCTTGACGAAATCGCTCGAACAAAGCCTGGTTGCCACTGGTTTCCCCTACCGGGTTCGCGAGTTGAAACAAAACAATCTGGCTGAATTCTGCGCATTTCGCCTGCACTGCCAGGGCGTCCGCCGGTTCGGTTCCGCCGCCCTCGATCTGGCGTATGTCGCCGCCGGCCGACTCGATGGATTCTGGGAACGATGGTTAAAACCTTGGGATACCGCTGCCGGTATTCTATTGGTAGCGGAAGCAGGCGGTTCAGTCACACGCTTCGATGGGTCTCCTTTCTCCATCCACGATCCGGATATCCTTGCCAGCAACGGTTGTATCCACCCTGCCATGCACCGAATCCTAAGCTGCAAGATGCCGGATCTACCCGATTTCATCGGTATGACAGGCGGATGAAATCCCCCGTGTTTCCCCTTCACCATCTTATCAGCATCACCATTCCTGCCGGTGTGACCGGATGGCTGTTCCTGCACGTCTTGAATCGGTACCCTGTACCCAGCGAACTGGTGCACATGTTCACTCTGGATCTGCCCCTCGCTACGATCATGCAAACAGCCCTGATCAGCGCTTGCGTCACCCGTCAAAACCATGCGCTCCGCCAACGAAATCTCGCCCTGGACCACATCACCGTCTTCGGATTCCTATCAATATCACTCGTACTCGCACTCACCGCGGATTCACACGCCATCATCCCGGTCAGCGGTGCGTTGATCACCATGTGGACCACTATCCGCGCTGTTCTCGCCGGTCATTGCCTTCTGAACACCACGTCCCCGTCTCCCCATCGGATCTCCATCGGCATCGCTTTCCTCATCGTCTCCCTGCTGATCCCTCTGACCTCCTGGCGCTTGACCACCCGGCCCCTCGACGGCGATGAACCCTATTACCTCCTGCAAACCTACAGCCTCATCCATGATCATGACCTCGATCTACAGAATAATTATCACCAAGGCGATTCCCTCACATTCAGCTCCCGACGCCTCCAGCCACAACAATTCGATGATTTCAAAAACAACCGGCTCCTTTCCCGCCACCCTCCTTTGATGTCTCTCATTCTCGCTCCCGGGTTCGCACTGGGCGGCACTCGAGGCGCCCTGCTGACCCTGACACTGCTGGCCGGACTGCTCGCCGCCCTCCTGTTCCACACAGCAATCGCCTGCGGATTGCGACCCCACGCCGCCACCATCACCGCTCTCCTGATTCCCATGACACCCCCTGTGCTCCTGTACACAATATCCCTTTTCACCGAACTCACCGGCGCAATACTCGGCATCGGCGCTCTGCTTCTTTCTTTCCGCATCGCGGACAAGCATCGCGGCGCGTTTCCTGTCGCCATCGTTGTCCTGCTGGCCGCCTTCGCGTTGAAACCCCGATATCTCCTGCTTTGCCTCCCTCCGATCCTGGCCGGTATCGTCATCCGCTCGGGTTTGTCCCGCTCCATTCTCCGTGCAATTCTCATTCTCTTCATCGTTCTCACGACCTGGGGCGCAATCAATTCCGTGATCTATGGCAATCCGCTCGTCCGCCACTCCCTCGAGGATATCCCCGCTTTGTCCGGCATGCGTTTGTTTCGAGGCGTGTTCGGCCAATGGCTCGATCCACAGTATGGCGTTCTTCCTTTGAACCCCATGGTGTTCCTGGCAATCCCCGGAATCATGCTTATGATCCGGAAAATATCATTCCACCGAAGCATCATATGGAGTTCGGCGTTCCTTCCGTATTTCCTGGTCATCGCGCTGTTCGCCGAGTTAAGTGGAGGCATTTGTCCTCGAGCACGATTTGCCGTTGGGTGGGTGCCGGTGTTGGTTGTTCCGGTAGCCATGGGCATTCAGTCGCTCTGGGCATCCCAGCGACTGACCTGGATCCGGATCTGCATTTGGTCCTCGTTGATCATCGCCGGTGTTCTGATTGCGAAACCTGCCTGGCATATTGTTTTTCCTGGGAGCATCGATCCATTGATTGCGGGGCTGACCGTTCAATTGAACCGTGACCGTTTGGCCATTCTGCCGGGTTTCGACCGAGTTGACGGGTATCTTCCCGTTGCCGGAGCGGCATTGGCTGCGTGTGTGCTGGTAGCTGCCGCGTCGGCATACCGGCGCGCGTCAGTTCTAGCCCAAAACCGCCTCTCTCCCATTGCCGGTGTTTTGATCCTGACGGGAATAGGTGCTGTGGCCTGGACCGCCGCTCCAATATGGCAGACACCCTTTATGGATGTCGAGGATGTCACGTTCCGACCCTCCGGTTCGGCTGCGCTGTTCTGGGAAGAAACGCGATCCTGGGAGTATCAGCCGCCTTCCCCGTCACCGTATCGATCGGGTATCCGACTTCATCCGGGTGGCGAAGTCACGCGGACACTTCCCCTTCGTCGCCGGATCGCGGTATCTCCGGGTCGATCGGTTTTGGAAGTCGAGGTCCGAGGATCCACTCCCGGTAAAACGCTTCCCATGCTGACCATCGCGGCGGGGAGCCGGGAAATCGGTTCCATTCGATTAAATTCTACTTTTTTCGAAACGATTCGTGTCGCGTGGCCGGAGGCTGTGGGTGACGCTGAGTCGACGGTCACATTCCGCAATGCCGGGCCCTTGGACGACCCGGTGTGGGTTGATATCGACCGATGCCGA
>JAFGMN010000082.1 GCA_016927515.1 candidate division CSSED10-310 bacterium
AACGTACGGCGAAAATCCGAATTGAACCAAGCGGTCACAAACTCACCCAGATTGAACGTATCGACATACGCCTGCTGAGCATTGCTGTGTGTGCTGAGGTGCATATCGGACGGGTCACCCCGGAAGAAGCGGGCTCGGAGTCCATACCTCAACAGGTCCGATCGCAACAGATCCAGTTGCTGAGAGCCGCTGATTCCGGCGCGGGTTTCTCTTCCCGTACTCAGTACGACATCGGCATCCAGTTCCCTTCCTTCGGACGCACCGCGGATCTGAATGCTGACGATAGGTTCCGTTTCAACGTTTTCTCTGTGCATCACCTGGTGCACTAATTGAAACAAACTCCTGCGATTATCCAGATGCGTGACATCGAATTCCGCATATTGCTTTCGTCGGCTGCTACCGGATATCAACAGCGCACGGGCATCCTGAGCTTGAAACAAATTGATGCCGATGGGCAACGTGCCGGGTTCCGCCTGTGGTTGTGGCACCTGGATGGCGATCGGCCGCGTGTGACCCGTTCGAAAGACATAAACACCGCGATAATGAATCGGGGGCGTTTCTGTAAGAACGAAATAGCAATTCCGATCGGAGGGATCATGCAGTTCAATCAGTTCAAACCCCGTCCGTCGCAGAATTCTGTCGAAAGTAACGCGGCGGTCGGCATTAACCGGCGTATCACCGGCTATTCCCCGGATGAGAGGCGTCAGCAGATCGTTGTCCATGGCTTTCAGCGTTTTTAACGCGAGTCCGTCATGATGAACACCCCAACTCATCCGGCCTGCTAACTCCGATTCCAGCCACGGAACCAGGTTGGCCTCGATCTTCCGTATTCGCGGCTGTCCATCCGAAACCTCTTTTTCTTTCACCGGTTCCGGTGCCTTAAACACTTCAGGGGAGATCGCCTGCAAACCAGTGCAGATACCGATACCGAAGAGGGCAGCAATGAACGATGTTTGCAGCGTAACGCGACTGACCTGAATCAGTTTGCGGCCGGGCCACATTTCCATGGCGAGCAACGCGGGTAGAATATAAGCGAAACCATAGATGTCCATCGCATTGAATCCCGGTGTCGACCCTTGCAACGTGAACCCGACGATCATTTTCAATAGAAATCCGATCCCGAACAGAAGCAACAGTTTACGGGGTCCTTCCACCGTCAGATTACGCATCAGACGACTTTTAACGAGAATCAGACCCAATGTCAGGATGAGTATCGCCTCCACAAACGTTGTCACGATTTTCAATGGCGTCAGCCAGGCAATTCCAAGCAATGCGGGAATCAGCATTCCATGATATGACCAGCCGAACTTGTATTTGTTGTGCGTCGCCAACGCGGCTCCGATAAGCAGGATAACGTAAAACCGCGCACTTTCTTCAAAATTTACCGCCATTTTCGAATACATCAACTCGAATCGGTTGACGGAAAAATTCGTGTAAGGAATGAGGATGAATTTCAGGAATAAAAACGTCAGGATAATATTGGTGGCTGTCGGGATCACATTCCGGCGAAGTCCGTGTCTCCAGAAAATATTCGCCATCAATGGGACAATAATCAAACCCGTGGAATGCAGTTCATGCCGAAAATCAAATTCTCCGGGGATGATTCGGGCCAGGACGGATCCGATCACCGGTTGGAGCGGGCCTTCGATGGTGCATTTGACCAGGATGCTGATACACAGCAGAGCGAAAAAGGCGTCCTGACCGAAAAAGCGTGTCCAGATACCGAGCCGGGAAAAACCATCAGCCAATATCCGGAGAATGATATACGTCAGAAGGGCTTCGACGATGATGACAATCCCGCTGAACGGCCGGACGACCAAAATCGGAGCCAGGTAACCGGGAACAATCAAACCGCTAAAATTCCACCCCAGCGTTTCCGCAAAAAACGTCGAAAACGCTAACCCGGTGAAAACCGGGGGAATCACCGAGTTCGCCAAACCATTCTCCGGAAAAACAGGAAATACCACGAGACTTGAAAACCTCCGGGCACTTCTGTTGCAATTCAGGTGCCAGTGAACCACACCGCATTCCCGAATGAAACAAGCGCCTCACACCCACCAAACCCTCTCTCGGGCTCTCGGGTTCAGCTCCGCTCGTGCCGAGCATCGGGTGAGCAGCTCCGCTCAAGTCGCGTGCCGGGTGAGCGGCTTCTTTTCTGCGGCGTGGTCACTTGGCATAATTTTCGAATACACTCAATCCAGTGAACAGGGAGTCATCCGAATGAGTCGTTGGATCATCATATTTTTCATAGCAGTCGTGGCCGGCAGTGCCGGTGATGGTGCCGGTCTGGTCCGGGCCGGAGACATCGAGGGATATGTGATTGATGCCGTATCCGGGCAGCCGATCAGTGGCTTGGATATGAATGTGTATGACGCGGACTGGCAATTCGTCGACAATAATGCGTTGACGTTGAATGGATATTACCGCTTCTACAATCTTCCCGCTGGCAGTTACTATGTCCGGGCCAATCCTGGGTACCCTTACCACTACCAGCATCAATACTGGCAAAACGCGCCCGATCGCGCCGCCGCCGTACCGGTGATGGTACCGGAAACCGGCGTTGTGTCGGGGATCGATTTCGCGTTGGAGACCGGCTGGTATATTGAGGGAAAAATAACCACAACAGGCGGTATCGTGTTGGCTGATATTGACATCAACGTGTACGATGCCGGTTGGACCCTGTTGGATGTTGATACGGAAAGCGACGAATACGGCCGCTATTACATCGGGGGGTTGCCCGGCGGTGACTATTATGTAATGGCGAATCCGGTTTATATGCAACCCTATGTCGATCAGTATTTCGATCTTTCCGCCGGACCGCTTCACGCGACTCTCGTTACGCTGATTCCGCCGGACGACCTGTTCGGGATCTCGTTCACACTCGACGATGGAACGTATATTTGTGGCCAGGTGACGGACCGGGATACCGGTGCGCTGCTGGCAGGGATGAACGTCAAAGCCTATGATGCTCAGGGCAGGAAAATGCGCCTGGAATCCCGTACGGATGCTGACGGACGATATACGCTGGGAGCGTACCGTTCCGGATCGTATTTTGTTCGCGTTGATCCTTCCTATCCGGATGGATATATGGACACGTATTACCCGGATGTTTTCCGGATGGTCGATGCGTTGCCGGTTGCCGTCGATGGACCCAAACCCGTATTCGGCATCGATATCGCCGTGCCGGCGGGGTCTTACATCCGCGGCTGTCTCACGACACGACAGGGTGATGCGCTTCAGGACATCAAAATGTCGTTTTACGATCGAGACCGAATGCAGATGGAACTGGCGACGTCGTATTCTTCTGCGACCGGTGATTACTTATCGGGAGCGCTCAAACCGGGTCGATATTATGTCAAGGCGGTGCCCATCTATCCGCAACCCTGGATCGACATTTTTTATCCCGATGCCGTCGAAATCGAGGATGCGGAAACCGTTTCAGTTGCGCTGGCAGGAGAAACCACGGGAATCGATCTGGCGCTGGACCCCGGCGTGTATCTCTCGGGAACGATTACTCATGCCACCGGTGGGGAACCGCTCGCGGGTGTCGACATGGATATTTACAATGAATCGTGGGGATGGGTCGACTACAGCGATCATACCGATGCATCCGGATTGTTCTTAATTGGTGCACTTCCGTTCGGCCGGTATTATGTACGTGCGGATCCATCTCGCTCATTGGGATACATTCCACAGTATTTTGATCGGGCTTTCTATCGCTCTGACGCTGTCTGCGTAGATGTGTCCGATGGGACCTCTGCGGAGCAGCTTGATTTTGTCTTGGACGACGGTGGACAGATCACGGGCCGGATTGTCGATGCGATGACCGGGGATCCGCTTTCCGGAATCGGGGTTCACCTGTTGAACAGCGACCGAGTGGTGCTGCCTCTGCATTCGGTCCAGTCGGACGACAAAGGCGATTACATCGTTCATGGTGTTCCATCCGGTTCATTCATTGTCGTCGCATCAATGGATCACGGGGATGGCTATCGGGAGGAGTATTTTTCCGAAGCCGCTGCGATTGACGCAGCGATACCGGTCGCCATGACGGCTCCTGGAACGGTGCCGGGTATCGATTTTACACTGGATCCTGAACCGATTCCTACGGCAACACCCGCAGTGACTCTCGGCGTGCAGATTGAACTGCCTTCCGACGTCATCCATCCGGGTGACCTGTTTTATCTCAACGTCCGAGCGGGGAATCCCGGTCAAGCTCTGCCGAATGTCCCGTTGTTTGTCATTCTGGATGTTTACGGTGATTTGTTTTTCTGGCCGGGCTGGGTGTCCGGTGATACCGGCTGGGATTTCGCGGCGATCGATCTGAAGACGGGAATCCAGATCATTCCGGTGATTCCGCCGTTCACGTGGCCCGACATCTCCGGATCGGCAGGGGGTCTCATGTTCTATGCCGGAATGACCCGGTCGGACTTCAGCCGGCTGCTGGGGGACATGGATATGGTTTCATTCGGATATTCTCCCGGCGATTGACACATCATATCACCGGTAGCGTCAGTATCCCGCCTCTTTCAGCCGGTTCAGGGCAACGTCGAAAAATGCGGTGATCTTCTTGGGTGAATGAGCGTCGGAACTGATCGCGACCGGTATACCCAACTCCCGGCATCGCTGCAAAATGAATAAGGATGGATACGGCTCTTGGGTATATTCCCGGGCCATTCCTCCCGTGTTGACTTCGACGATGCAGCCGGCCTGGGCGATGGCATCGAGCGTCTCGAATACCTCGGCCCGGTACCATCCAGCCGCTTCATCCAGAAATTGCAGCGCTTGATTGTTTTTCTTGACGAGATCCAGATGTCCGACGATATCCGGTGGTTGATTCGTAACCATTTCACGTATCCGCCGGTAATACTCCTTGACCATCTGTTCGATGGATCCACCAAAAATCGTGTCCACTCCGTCCCGAAACGTTTCTGTGCGGCAATCCACCGTCCAGATGGTGCCGTCCGGTCGCCGTCCGGCGACATGAACCGATCCGATGATGTAATCCAGACCCATGATTTTCAGAGTAGGATGTGCAGGACCCAATATATGAGGAATATAATCAACTTCCATGCCTTGCAGAATAGATAGCCGGCCGCTGAATTCGGTTCGGAGTTCGCGGACGGCTTCCAGATAGTAATGCAGTGATTCCAGGGATGTGCACCAGGATACGCCGAGATCGTCGGCTCCCGGGGGATACGGGATAGGAGCGTGACCTGAAAAACCGAGAATGGACAAGCCGTTATCGCACGCGGAAACGGCGTACTTCCTGGGTGATTTTTTGCCATCGCAGTAAAGGCTGTGGGTATGGAGATTTGCGTTCCATGGTGATTCGGACCGGAACGTCGGAAGGTCGCGTCCGGGTGGCCAGCGTTTGATCGGCGGTAAATCAGGCGAGGGTAAATTGGACACGGTTTTTCTCACAGTACCATCGGACGATTTCGTAGCGAAGCTGACCGGCGCGAACGGCGGGATCTGCTGCGGCGAGTTCCATGATGTGTTCGCGAGGGAGATCGCTCCTGAATAGGATGAGTCCGCGGTAGGTTTCGTCGGTTTGTTCGCCAAAAGGACCTGCGACCCGTGCAAATCCATCGGAATGCAGCCGGTGAATATAATCGAGGTGCTTTTGCTGAAGGTGATCCATATCGGATTGGCTGGTGCCGTTTCGATTTGGACCTTTCAGCAGCAGAACGAGGTAATACGAATCGAATTCCATCGAGAAACGCTCCTTCATCCCATTTATATTCTACATGCCTATCATGGATATTTCAATGACCGAAAATAACAGAGTGAAGGGCATCGAAATTGCAAGCTTTGCAATCGGGTTTATCTGTTTGGGACTGATACTGGATGAGGAGGTTCCCATGAGTCGCCAGAAATTGATGATGATGATGATGATTGGTTGGGCTGTGCTATTTTCCGGATCGATTGTTTACGGGAATTTTCGGATGCCGTGTGATCGACTGGCAATCCGGGTTTCGCTGGATCGTTTGGACGTGTTGGTGGAGCGGAATGGGTATTTGGACCGGGATCGGTTAGACCTGATCGAACTGGATATGGATACCGAGGAGGCTGTTTTCCGGGCTGATTCGCAAGGTATTGCAGTTTTGGATGCACTGAACATCGACTGGGTGATGGACGAGGTGATGCGGGATGGGCGGGATGATCGGATTGATCCTCAGTTTATGGATTATACCGATGTCATGAATCAATTGGCGACACTTCAGTCTTCGTATGGAGCGATCATGCAGCGGGTAGCTCTTGGCACATCATTCGAGGGTCGTACCGTGTGGGGAGCCAAGATCAGCGACAACGTAGCGCAGGAGGAGCCGGAACCGACGATTTTGTTTACGGGTCTGCATCAGGCGCGAGAAATCATGTCAACGGAAATCGCGATGGATATTGTTTCCTACTTGTGTTCGAACTATGCATCGAATCCGACGGTTCAGAGCTGGGTAAACGGGTGTGAGATCTGGGTTGTTCCGATGGTCAATCCTGACGGCAGCAATTACTGCTGGACTGTGGATGAATTCTGGATCAAGAATCGCTGTGATTTGGGCAATGATGTGTTTGGCGTGGACGTTGGGCATAATTACCCGGTGGATTGGGGTGAATGCTTCGGTTCCTCATCCGATCCGAATTCAAACAGCTACCGGGGTCCGAACCCCAGCTCCGAACCCGAGACGACGGCGGTGATGACTCTGGCTGCCGCCCACCGACCGATCATCGCGCTGTCTTATCATTCATTCAACGAGTATCTTTTGATGCCATACGGATGTTACGGCGAAATCGTTCCGGAATCCGCTATCCTGACACCGATTGCCAGCCAGATTGCATCGGCGATCCAGAAGGAGAACGGCCAGTATGGGTATCCATTCGGTCATTGGTGGGAATTGTTATATGCAAACGATGGAAACGAAGTAGACTATCTCTATGCTGACATCGGGACGATGCCGTTCGCTATCGAAGTCAATCTGTCGACATATTATCCAACGTACACGCTGCGGACGACGACGGTAACACGGAACCGTCCGGGATGGCAGGAAGCTCTCGACATCATGATCAACGGCAACATGTTGAAGGGAACGATATCGGATGCCTGCACCGGTCAACCGGTAGAAGCGGAATTCTGGTGGGCTTCTTATCCGCCGTCGGGTAAGGAATCGCCGCGACGGTCGGAAGCAACTACGGGCTTTTATGCCCTTATGGGCCTATCCGGGATCAATACACTGATGGTTCAGGCGGATGGGTATCAACCGATGTCCATCGCCGCCGATCTTCAAAATCAACCGACCACTCTGAATATCGAACTGCTCCCACTGAATGAACCCGGACTGATGATCTGGGGAACCTATGCCCATGATTCCGGCGGCGATAACGATGGTCAACTGGATCCCGGCGAAACCGCGTATCTCGATGTCGGAATCCTCGCTCCCGGACCGGCTGTGACCAACATTACCGGCACACTATCATCCTCCGATACGTATATCTCAATTCTCGATAATACGGCATCCTGGGTGGATCTCGGACCTGGGGAATCGGCCTGGACTACCGACCGCTTCCAGGTGCATGCCTCCGGAGCAGCGCCAGAAGGCCATATCGTGTTCTTTACGGTGACGTTCACAACCACCGAAACCCTGTGTGATAATACCGTCAATTACTCCGTTCCCGTTCAGACCTATATCGTGATGTGCCCGTTCTGGGAGGAAACATTCGATACCGATCCGGGATGGGAAATTACCTCGTATCCAACCAGCGGATCGCCTCCCGGACCCTACTCCAACTGGGAATTCGGTCCACCCCTCGTCGGCCCCAATGCACCCTACTCCGGCATCAATCTCTACGGAACCAACCTCAGCGGCTCCTACGATAACAACTGGACCCTGGCCCTCACCTCGCCTCCAATCGATTGCTCGGACCTGTCCGATGTCACCCTCGTCTACGCCAACTGGATCGGCGTCGAAGAAGTTCACGATCATGCCAGAATTCGACTCCGCAATGACGGATCAACCTGGATGACCTCCTTGGATCAGACAACCAGCAACCGATATTGGCAGGTTTCCGAATTGGATATCTCTAATGTTGCGGACAATGAACCCCAGGTTGAACTCCGCTTCGATGTTCGGGCAGACTCGTCTGTCAATGCCGAAGGATTCTATGTCGACGATGTGAAAATTTGCGGAAAATACTCCGGTTATATTCCCCTGCCACCCACTCCCACCGTCCGCCCCTCATCAACGCCTGTTCCCACATCCACCGCCACCAACCCGCCGCCGACCTCCACACCGACACCGCCACCCAATACATCAACTCCCACCGCAACACCCACGACCGAAACAGGTACGCCAACCAACACGCCCATCACACCCACCCATACCCCATCACCCCCCCCCATCACCCATACGCCATCTCAAACACCCACCATCACACCCACACTGTATATAACCGAAACCCCCAGCCCCACTCGCACACCGACTCCCTCACCCACCGGAACAACCGTTACTCCGACGCCAACACCAACACCATCACCCTCTCCCACCGGAACAGCGGATACACCGACACCCACACCCACGCCCAGCCCCACACCATCACCATCACCGACCCCTACCGGCGGAGATGCCTTTGTTCTCGATCTGCGCCTGAATCAATCCATGTTCAACGCCGGCGACCTGTTCCTGCTCGAACTCGATGTCCTCCGGAACGGGAGCACCGTGACCGTCGACCAGTATTTGATCCTGGATGTCTACGGCATGCTGTTCTATGCGCCGACATGGGGAGAAACACCGAATTTCGAAATGAAAACCTATTATGACGGTTATCAGCAGACCACGGAGATTTTCCGGTTCAACTGGCCCAGCGTGAATGGCCACGCATCCAATCTGAATTTTTATGTGGGATGCTTGTATACCGGAACGGCCACTTTGATCGGCAATTTCGACATGGTCACATTTGGCTATTAATACACATCGAGGGGGTTACGATGGTTGATGACTCTAAAACGAACAGATGCTCAAAACAGTGGATGAGCGTAGTATTCGGAGTGCTGTTGTGCGTGGCCCCGGGCTTGGCCGGTCGACCGGATTCGCAGAGGGAATCGCTGCAGAATCGGGTTCCGGGATCCGGGGATGCCATCGCAGTCGACCTGCTGGAGAACGATCCGGAAGTGACGGTGCAGTTCGGGTGGCGGCTGGAGAGCGACTCGCCGGCCGGGCTTCCCACTCGTGGCTTGCTGCTTCGGATTTCGGATACCCAGGTTCCGGAAGTCATCCTGGAGCCGATCCGGGTCCGTCGGGTCGTCGTGGATTCACTGGAATCCGTTAACGATGCGTTACGAGCCGCCGGCAAAGAACCCATGCCTTCAGGAATACAATCTTGTGTACCGGAATCGATGATCGACGTGGGAAAACCGATGATCATGCGATCGATCCGCGTTTTGCCGATTCGCATCAACGCCGTGCAGTTCGATCCTGTCGCGCGGGAATTGATCATATGCGAGGAAGCTCGGGTCGTCGTGCGGATGCGCGGCGATGATACGATCAACGTTCTCAGAAATCCGCCGCCCGTGACACGCACCTTCGACCGGTATTACCGATCCACCGTCATGAACTACGAATTCGATCGGGACTCATTGGATCAGAACCCGGAGACGTACCTTGTTTTCACACCGGATGAATACGAGAGCCGGTTGCAGGGCTGGATCGCATGG
>JAFGMN010000083.1 GCA_016927515.1 candidate division CSSED10-310 bacterium
GGATTTCCTTTAGTTGACGGTTGGATATCTCGAGAACGAGGACCCCATTGGCGGGAAGAGTATCCAACCGGTTCAGAACTTGCGGGTGATACCGGTCGTTCCCGCTCATGAGGCAGGGCCGACCGGCGGCAGTCAAAATATGGTAAAGCCATGTGGATACAGTAGTTTTCCCATTTGTACCGGTGACGGCTGCGACCGGTGCCGGAGACAGGGCCAGGTAGAGCTGCGTAATAAAACAGAAGGGTACTCCGCTGGACCGCAGTGCGATTAATGGCGCGTTGGCACGGTGAGCGAACCAGTTCTGGGTGGCGAAAACCATGTCGGCGTTTTCGATTCCATGTAAGTATTGGACTCCCGTTCGCAGCGTGATCGGTGCGTGCAGAAGACGGGCCAGGGCGTCTCGCCGGGCTGTTCTGTCGAGGGAAACGTGGGCGATATCGAATGCTCGCTCCAGAGATTCCTCTCCGGCCAGATTGTGGCCGGTGATTCGAGAGAAGCCCAACGACAACAGATACTCAAGAATCGCAAACCCCTCGGCTCCGGCCACACCGACGATATGCACATCGGCATGCCTGAATCGCACGATATCGTCACGCGAGTGAACACTCATCTTCCCGATATCTCCTTCATCATCGTCAATTCGTTCGCCGCATCACGCAATCCGGGCGAACCGGCGAATTCCGATCATACGGTATTTTTCTAGAAAAGCATCCATGGTTTCCCGGAGAACGCGGCCGGTGGCCAGACAGGCGTGCTGGACGGTATCGCCAGGCAGGCACAGGGCCACATGGTGCACGGTTTTAATTCGGCCGACGGCGAACACCACGTCGCCGGGTCCATGGTTATCGAACGGAACGCGGATACCGCAGGCGCGTTGATCCCGGGAATTCCGGGGCAGGAGCAGATCCTGGGAGGCGAACACCCGCTGGATGAAGGCGGAACAATCCAGGCCGTCCGGCATCCGTCCTCCCCATCGGTACGGCGAACCCAGCAGGGTATCGGCTGATGCCTGCAACCCGGCCAGCGAGATTGTATGAACGGAAAGCGCGTTCAGTGGAGGTCGCCGGATCGATGCCCAGGGGGGGTGCGATGGCATGGGGTGGGGAGATGGATTGGGATGGTGTGATGGGTTCGGACCGGGTTGAACCGGTGTGGTTTCAGTGGTGAATCCCGGGAGGGAACGGGTCCAGCCCAGGGCGAGATCGGGAGTTTGAACGAGAAGCCATGGCCCGGACTGCCAGAGAATGCGGACCCATGTGTCCTGCTCGGAGATTTGTGTTGTGCAGTGTCCGCCGGGGTGGTCCAGCAGATCAATGGGGGCTGTGGGCACAAGTATCCAACCAATAGCGGGATGGGTGCATTCCGGGTCTGATAGAATGGTCGGAGGCGTCTGTACGGTCAGTCCGCGCTGCCGGACGGCGTCGACCAGATGACGGCATTGGGTCTTGAGAAGCACGGTGCCGTCGAGAATGATATCGAGTGTATCCGGATGGCAACGGGGTAATACCGACATTGTCACGATGTCGTACTGAGATTCGGTGTCCCGGATGCAGTCATCCACCGCTTCACCGGCTCTGATGATCCGATCGACGAGTGTATGAAACTGCGTTGCTTTTCGTGCGATGGTTTCCCGTGAAAATCCGTCGATGGATGCGGTGGCGACGCAGGTCATTCCGTCGACGATTCCCAGTCGCTGCAGCATGTCGAGGCGGGACACGATGGTCTCTGGATCCGGGAAGACACGGTTGCGGGAGATGGCGGCCAGAGCGGCGGCTAGGCCGTAGGCTGCAAAGTCCGACGTAGCGCCGAGTAGGGTGAAATCGGCAGGAACGTAGCACACCGGTTGGTTCCGCAGGAGGGTTTCATGGTGCGCGGCAAGGCAACCCATCCCCAGTTCGTTTCCGCCGTCGCCAATACCGATTGTCAGAGATGCGGGAGAGAAGAGTTGGTCCATGGGAGCGACAGATTCGGTGATATCGATGCCACGGGCTGTGATGCATCGACCGTCATGATTCGGTCCTGGGCGTTCCACAGCGATGACGCTTCCGGGACGATACCGGTCGAGGATTTCGCGAGCCCGGGTCGCAGCGGTTTCGATTGGCGAGACAGGAAACGGGATTAGCCGGTTTTCAGGAAACAGGGCTCGCAGTGCCACGTCCGAATGCGCATCGAACGGAATGTAGACCTCTTTTCCGAGAGCGGTCAACACGGAAAACAGCGTCCAGCTTCCTGTCAACCCGTCGGTTTCGATGGTTCCGGCTTCCGGGATATAAAACCCGGTCAGAACGAAAACCGTACCGGGGGTTCGGATCACATGCTCCGCTGCCGCCCGGTACGGTATCTTCCCACTGATGTTCCGTAAGGTGTATGTACCGCGAGGGTCACCTTCAAAAGTCAATTCTGCAATCACGCGTTACTTTTCTTCTTCTTCGAAAACTTCCAGATCCAGTGGATCCACCCCGACAACTTCCAGTTCCACGCCGCATTCGGGGCATTCGATGACTTCACCAATATCGTAATTGTCATCCCGAATGACTGCGTGGCATTCCGGACAGATACCCATGAACCTTTCCTCCTTGATGGGCGTTATGACCGGCTTAGATTGGGTCCGCACAGGCCCCGCTTCCCAAAGCCAGCAGAAAAATACTTTGCGCATCACCGGCGGTGACCGCTTCATCAGCGTTGCAATCCGCAGCACAGAACTGTTCAGGTGTCGGTGAAATGCTGCCGAGAGCGATCTGGAATGCCATCTGAGCATCACCGGCCGTGGCCACTCCATCGAAATTGACATCACCGTTGTTAATGCACTCCTGAACACACTCTGCGGTGTATTTAACTTCAACATCGTCGATATTCCAGCCGCAATAGACAACCGAAGTATCCGTCGGCCCCATACTCCAGCGGATCATGCAATTGCTGTTTCCAGCCAACTGGCTGGATAGATCGTATTCTTCATACGTCCACGTGCTGGGAGCAGTGCTACCGCCGGTATGAGTCCAGATTGTTGTCCAGCTCGAACCGCCGTTGTTTGATACGTCGATTGATGCATGGTCCCACGATGAACTTTCAACACCGAGCCATTTGTAGAAGCTGAAATAGACCTGGGCGGCATCGGAGCAATCGAAAGCGGTTGTCGTGCAGTACGTGGCCGGCAAGCTGTTTGTGTAACTGCCTGCCAGGTTGTAACCGACAACATGATCGCCCGTGTATCCGCTGGATGGGTCCCCGCTGTTGCCCTGGGGAACACCCCACGCCCATTGTCCCTGGTACGTCCATCCCGGATCGGTGTCCATCGTGGCTTCAAGCATCATGAACAGCTCGAGAGTCGTTCCCGAATAATACATTCCGCCGTTGGAATCCCATGAGACGTTTCCGGCTTCATCCCCGGATCCGACTTCGAACCGATATGTTGTGCAGTCGGACAGACCCGTAATCACAACGGTGTGTGTCGTGACCAGGGCTTCCAGCTCAATTTCCTGGGTTGGAGGAACCGTTTCACCATAGTGAACGACACTACCGGCGGGTTCGTCGGTTGTCCATGTGATCGTCAGGCTGTTCTCCGATGCATTGCTAACAATCACATTCGAAATGGCGGGTCCGATACAATCGATGGTTCCGAACATTTCCACTGTTTGGGGAGCCCCCTGGCAATCTGCGTCGTCGTAGGCGATTGTCAACAGATCGTCATGGCTGACCAGAACAACTTCGGCACCGCTCGTTCCCAGTCCCTGGCTTCCATTGAAGATACCGGTATCGGGTCCGGTTTCCGTAACCAGGCAGTCTTCTCCGACAGGATCCGTATCGCTGAAAACCGTGACGACAGCCGTGTCGGCGGCTGCGGGATTGATATTGAGATCAGCATCCACAACCTCAATAGCCACGGTATCGGAGCACGCGAATCGGTCACGCTCCAGCCGGACAACGCCGCACCCCGGGATCGTGTGGTTCACGACAATGGCATCCAGATCGAATCCCGGAAAGGCTGCTCCAGCGCTGCCATCCCCGTCGTCTTGAATCTTCAGATACCGTGCAGTCTCCATACTGCTCGTTTCGAGATCGAACTCCGTTGTCCCCGCACCGGTACCCAGGCTCGTCCAGGGCCCTTGCCAACTATCGGAAACAAAAATTTCGTACCCTTCGTTAGCGACCCCGTCATCACCCTCCACAACGGTGAAATCGTTTCCGGGCCAATCGATGATCGGATGCGTTTCGCTCATGTCATAGATGACATAGGCATTGACGCCCAGGGAATACCAGTCGCCGTCCACCGGACCCAAAGAGTCGCCGGTATATGAATGATTATTGTCGTTGGTTTGAGTATCCCGGCAGATGATGACCCGATATGCATACGCGAACACGTCGGGTTCAAGGGAGACATTGACGGTGACATCGCCTCGTTCCGGAACGACGACACCGGGAATGACCACCGTTTCATGATCCTGAGCCCAGACCTTCAGTGAATAGGTTCCAGGGAGAATATACCGGTGATAATCACCGACGACCGGATCGTTGAATATCGGCCAGCCGTTTTCAACGACTTCGATGTGAGCCGTGACCGGTTGTCCCGTCTGGCTGTCCGTGACCATTCCATGAATTCCGGTACCTAACTCCTCGAAAATCCACAAAGCACCCGGCCGGTTCCGCGTGCAGTATCCCGCGATCTGGCTGTACGGCGGTGTTTTTTCATACGACATTTCGTGGGTGATACCCTGACCCGCGCCGGTGGCGTAATCCGCTTCCTTGCTCGAACCGTTGACCTGATAGAGCACGATGGCGGATTGACCACCTGTGTATGATGTCATGCTTTCGAAGGTCTGCTGGACGTGTTCATACTGCGGAGCATCGTATGTGGGGTCTTCGGTATAGCTCCAGGCATAAATGAATAACTCTGTTCCACCATGTCCCGACACACCGATCGTGAATTGATGGTCGGTAATCAGTTCCAGCATCGCCCGGGTTTCCGGCTGGCTGTACGGTGCCGTGCTGCCGCCGTCCGCCGCCCATTGGTTTCCGTAATCCCGGTTCATGTCCACACCATTGGCATTGTAACGGGTGTGCGCTGTATTGCCGTCGGGGTTGACCATCGGCGTAAACCAGATTTCCCGGTTGTCGACGATCGCCGTGATCTGGGGATCCGTGCCGTAATTGCTCAGCAATTCGTTAATGAGATAGATGGCCACTTCAACCGTTGTTTTCTCGTCGCCGTGGATATTGCCGTCCCACCGAAGCTCGGGTTCCGGCTCATCCACCGTGACATTGTCGGATATTTTCATCGACATGATGTCGCGGCCCTGTACACTCTGACCATAAACCTGGAACATCGCCAGTGTCGGATAGGCGGTTTCCAGTGCCAGCATCTCTGTCCGTAACGAATCATACGTATGATAATCCCGGCTGTTCTCGATTTCCTGCTTCCGGACCGCTTCGAGATCCTCGATGACAACTACCGGATTCAGACCGGCCTTCTTCATCCGATCGGCATCGTTCCGGGTGATGTCAAGATAAATCCATCCTTCGTCCACATGACGGGCTTCCAGTCGCATCTCCCGCAGCACGTGGACAACACTATCCATCTTGGCCACCTTGACCTGCACTTCCGGCATTTCCATGGCGGTAAACGCGGTACCAGTGGAAATCACCAGTAAACCAGCCATGATCAGCCATCCCAGATATCCTGATTGTTTCATAATACACTCTCCTGCGTCCCCGCTGAAAAAAAAACACTCAACCCAAGTTTAAACATGGCGCGTGCGTACCGCAAGACTTGCACAAATTATACCAGTGATTGACCGTGAAGGCGCGTTGGATGCAGTTCAATTCCTTCTCGTAACCGTCATCGAAAGTGAACTCCGTTGCTGACAAACCCGTTTTGATCATGGTATGA
>JAFGMN010000084.1 GCA_016927515.1 candidate division CSSED10-310 bacterium
ACAAAACGCATTGATTCGTCACCGGGCCCAGATCGAAACCACCGAAGCGGAAATGCGGCAGCTGGATAGTGTGCAGGCCAGTTACCGGGAGTCGCTCGATCGCTACCGGAACGGCACCATCGATTATCTTCCGGTTCTCACCGCGCTGACGCAGGCTCAACGATCCGAACGCGCCCTGCTGCAAAGCCGGTATGAACTTATCCTCGAGCATATCCAACTCATCCGGGCCCTGGGCGGCGACTGGATGGAGCGACACATGGATCCTGAAACCCGAAGGCCCTGAATGCATCGAAAGAACCGAGGTTTGTTATGAATACCGATTCAATCCGGAACCCGGAATCCCACCATCTGACCCCGCGCGAGAAAACCCTGCTGGCCGCAGTGACGCTCGGCATCATCGCTGGAACCGTCATGTTGACGCTGTTCCTGCTCAACAACCGGCCGACCGCCCGACGCCAGCCACCCCCCAAATCGGCTCCCGCGGTGGTCGCCGCATCCGTCCGTGCGTCAGATCGACAGGTCACACTCGATATCATGGGCACGATCAGCCCGGATGTGGAAATCACACTGGCTCCCGAAATTTCCGGCGAAATCATCGCCGTACATCCGGAATTTATCCCCGGAGGCACTGTCTCCGCCGGCGAAACCCTCGTGACCATCAATCCGCTCGATTACGAAACCGCCGTCGCCCAGGCCGAAGCCAGCCTCGAACAAGCCCGCCTGGAATTGCGACAGGAAGAAGGACAGCAGATTATTGCAGAAAAAGAATGGCGACTCATGGGCGGACGCAATGCAACCGCGCTCGAAATGGAACTGGCCTTGCGCAAACCCCAACTCCGTAAAGCCCAGGCCAGCCTCCGGTCTGCTGAAGCCCAACTCCGCCGCGCCCGGAGCGACCTGGATAAAACCCGCGTCAAAGCCCCGTTCAACGCCGTCATCCGATCGGTGTCTGTCCACGCCGGCGATCAGGCAACACCTCAGAAAACGCTTGCAAAACTCGTCGGGACAGATGCGTACCGCGTCATGGCGACGCTGCCCGTCGATCGCATTCCATGGATCGAATTTCCATCGGAGTTTAATCCCGATGCCGGTTACGCCCGAATTCATACCGTGAGCGGTATCGAACGGGATGGCCGCTTGAAACGCCTCCTGAGCGATATCGAACCCAACGGTCGTATGGCACGGGTCCTCATCACCATCGATGACCCCCTGGGATTGAACGATTCCAGCGATACCCGCGTACCCCTGCTTTTGGATGAGTATGTTCACGTCTCCCTGGCTGGAAAGCATGTCCAAAACATCATTGAAATTCCCAGAGAAACTCTCCGTGATAACGATACGGTCTGGATTCTGTCTCCGGAAAACACACTGGATATCGTTCCCGTGGAAATTGTGTGGAAAGATACACGAACCGTGCTGATCCGGGGCATTGATTCCGGCGCTCGCCTGATCGTTTCCGATTTGCCCGGACCTGTCCAGGGTATGAACCTGACACTGAATGAACTGACGGAATTGCGTCCGGACGAGTCTGCAGGGCAGACACCGGCTCATCAGTCGCCGGAAGATATTCGGCGGGAAGGACGTCCGGAGATATGACCGATATATTAAAGGGATATAAAGGTCCCGTCGCCTATATGGTGCAAAATCCGGTGGCGGCCAATCTGCTGATGATCGTTTTGCTCATCGGCGGGATGGTTGCATTGACGATGATCAAGCAGGAAGTGTTTCCGGACTCCGATCCGGACACCATCACGGTGTCGGTGCCTTACCCGGGTGCATCGCCCGAGGAAGTGGAGCAGGGCATTGTCCTGGCCATCGAGGAGGCGGTTCTGGGGTTGGAGGATGTCAAGGAGATCAACGCGACGGCGGGGGAGGGGATCGGGCAAGTGACGATCGAGATGATCGAGGGTGCCAACATCGATAAGCTGGCGCAGGAGATCAAGAACGAGGTCGATCGGATCACGACGTTTCCCGAGGATGCCGAAGAAGCGGTTGTCAATATTGTCGCACACAAGCGACAGGTTATCGATATGGCGGTTTACGGAGATGTCAGTGAGGCGGCATTGCGAGAGGTCGTTGAACAGCTCCGGGATCGTATGCTGAAGGATCCGGATATCACCCAGGTCGATCTGAGTGGAACACGGGATTACGAGATCGCCATTGAAATCCCGATGGAGAATCTCCGGCGGTACAGCCTGACCCTGGCGGACATCGCCCGGAAACTGCAGGTATCCTCTGTCGAAATTCCGGGCGGCGGCCTGGATACGCCCTCCGGCGAACTCCTGGTGCGCATGACGGAACGACGGGATTTCGGACGGGAATTCGCGCTGTTGCCGGTCATTTCCCTGGAGGATGGTTCCCGGGTGCTTCTCGACGATATCGCCGACATCACGGACGGATTTACAGAAAGCGGCTTGATAGCGTTATACAACGGTAAACCATCGATCAAGCTGGACATTTACCGCGTGGGCGATCAGACGCCGCTGCAGGTTTCCGGTGCTGTCAAACGCATGCTGCCGGAACTCCGCGCCATGCTTCCCGAGAGCGTCGCCATCGATATCCAAAGCGACCGGGCGGAAACATACCGGCAACGTGTGGAACTGCTGTTGCGGAACGGCATCATGGGGCTTCTCCTCGTTTTGATCATTCTCGGTGTCTTCCTCGAATTGCGGCTTGCGTTCTGGGTCATGATGGGGATACCGATTTCATTCATGGGATCATTCCTGTTCCTGCCTGCGTTCGATGCCTCGATCAACATGATATCCCTGTTTGCATACATCATTGCCCTTGGCATTGTCGTGGACGATGCCATCGTTGTCGGCGAAAACGTCTATTATCATCACCAGCGGGGTAACAAGCTGATCCGGTCCGCCATTATGGGTGCTCAGGAAATGGCCATGCCGGTGACCTTCAGCATTCTCACCAATATCGTTGCGTTTATGCCGATGCTGTTCGTTCCCGGGATGGCAGGTCGAATTTTCCGGAATGTTCCTGTCGTCGTGATTACGGTGTTTACGATTTCCCTGATTGAATCGATGTTTGTCCTGCCGGCCCATTTGGGTCATTATCGGGCCAAACAGCGATTTGGAATATGGAAAAAGATCTATGACGGGCAACAGACGATCGGTGCCGCGTTTGCGCGATGGGTCCGGGAATCGTACGCGCCATGGCTCGATCGCGTGCTGAATCGCCGGTATCTCGTGGCGGTCATTGCCAGCTGCGTGCTGATTCTGTCCATCGCCTTTGCCGCCAGCGGGCGAATGGGGTTCAGTATGTTTCCCCGGGTGGAATCCGATTTTGCGCGCGCGGACATCAGCCTTCCCTACGGTTCTCCGGTGGAGAAAACCCGCCAGGTGATGGATCAGCTCTATCGCGGCATGGAAACGGTGATCGAGGACTGCGGCTGCCCGGAACTGGTTGTCGGCGTC
>JAFGMN010000012.1 GCA_016927515.1 candidate division CSSED10-310 bacterium
CCCGATAACGGTGCCGAAAATCGGAAGCTCAACTGCTTCGGAAAACCACCCAGGTGACGACTGCCAGGCAGAGAACAATCACCGCGATGGGCCGGAACGGTACCGGCTGCAGCGGCTGGTAATGCGCACCCAGATCCTCCTCGCCATCATCCAGCCGATGGTCGATGGCGGTGGTGCGGTCGGCCAGCGTATAGGTACGGATTCCGGGAATGCCGTAAACGACCTGGGTTGAAAGATCATGCCCGGAATCAATGGCCGGACTGTTCACGGGCTGTCCGGTATCGATCCGGCTGAGATAACTGGTGCCGAATGGACCCATCGCGAATAACGGATTGGCTACGACCATCCCATCGCCCCAAAGCACCCAATTAAACTCCCCATTTCGAAAAATCCCATCATACCCATCCTGAACAAGACTGTGCTGGAATCCGATGAAACCGATTCCGTCGAAGGCCACCTGATTGCCGATATCCGCAGTGTTTCCCCACATTATACTGTTTTGAATCAGGGTATCGTCGGGGGAGTAAGCAGAAAAAATCGCTCCCCCCATCCCATGGGTTGTGTCAAGACCAGCCGTGTTATCCCGGAGTGTGCAGTTGAGGAGATGGAAGTGATTCGAGTCGCATAAAGGCCAAATGGAGATGAAATAGTGGATGGCTCCGCCGGAAATCCGGGCGGAGTTTGCTTCCATGAGGCAGTTTTCATACCGCATACCGCAAGATTGATGCGATTTGACAGCGCCTCCAAACACGGCATGGCAGTCGGAAAACCGGCAATTCGAAAACAGTGTGTCGGATTCAATATCCATCAGCGCTCCGCCGTACAGGCAGCTAGTATTCTCTGTAAATTCTACATCCATGCACGCCAGATTCCCGCGCCAGATCGTTGCCATTCCTCCGCCACCCAGTGCGCAGAAACATTTCGAGACAGTTCCGGATAACCATGTGACATTCGATTCGTACGATGAGAGACCTCCCCCCATAATGAACGAACCACAGCCTTCGATCATCACTTGATCCAAACGGGCGTTGCTTAACATCACTGCAATCGCTCCGCCAGGCGATACCCGGTAACAATCACGGAAAACAACATTTCGGACGAATACACCGTTCCCTGAAACTTCCCGAACCGTCATCCCGCCACTCCGGCGTTCCCCATCGATGATACACGCTCCGAACAGACCCTCACCGATGATGTCCACGGACCGGTCAATCATGATATTGGTGTTGCCCGTGCCAGTATACCGGCCGGGACTCAGCAACACGGCCCCACCGTCCGCCACGGTATCGATCGCCTGTTGAATCGTCATTTCACTGTTCGGTCGAACACGAACCACAGCGGATCGATCGGCCCGTATCGGAGCCGGCTCGGCGTCTTGGTTTCCGGCATCGACAGCGGCGTCATCGACCTGTCCGGTCACACGCAGCCCTTCCGTTAAAAGTGTCCTTTTTCCCTCGGCGCCCTGGACTGGTAACGGGTGATGGGGTTGCCGGGTGTGACGCGGTGGCAGGGGGCGTGGTATCCACGGACGGGGTATCGGGTTGGAATCAATCGTCCCCGGAGCGAATTCGAGATGCAGGCAAGCGAGATTCATCCGGTAAGACACATTGACGGTTCGTCCTGCCGACGTGAACCAGATAGAGTCAGGACCGATGTCTTTGGGCATTAATGCGATGCTATAGGAACCCCAGAAATCCTCGTGATCACCCAAATTCAGCACCCGGGCCGATAAAATCCAGGGTCCCCACGGATTCAGTGCTTCGTACAATCCGAAATGCGTCAGACACAGGAAGCGTTGAATGTAGGGATGATAAACCACGTTGACCGGTTCACCGAAATACAGTCCCTCCAGCGCTTTCGCTGCTTCTTCATCGGGCGACCACACCGGAAGCCCGGCATCGATGCCCGCACAATACTCATACGCATCATATTGGGTCACTGACTGGCGTGGCACCCGGCACAGGTATACCCGATCGTCTCCGATGAAATCCCAGTTCCATCCCCAACCAATTCCCAGCGCATAGACATACCCATCGGTGTTGTCGGAGTAATTTTTCCCCATCTGAATAAACATCAGGTATCGGAATCGGCTCCGATGCGATGCGGGTGATTCCATGGTCCACGGCGTTCCGGGAACCGTATTCCATGTTTGCCCCCAATCGGAGGATGAGATCAGGTAGCCTTCCTCGACCGACCGCTGAGGAGAAGCGATTGCCATAACAATGGTCCCGTCCAGGGCGATAATGCCGGCGGGTTTATCATCATCCGGGGTATGAGGGTAGCCGGATATGCCATCCGGAATGTTTCGAACCATGAAGCACTCCCCCGCCTCCTCAACACACTGAATGTCGGGAAATACACCATCGGCCATAAAAAAACCGGCATCGGTCACATCGGTATCCCAATTGAACTCATCACATGCCGGTTCACCCCAGGACACACCGACTCCACAGCCGTCCCCCCAGGTCATCACGAGGCGACCATCAGGAGATTCATCATCAGCCCAGGAAGCAAACCAGAGGTCACCATGGGTCGGAATCGGCACATACGGCCCATTTTCGATCCACGCATCGACAATCACGGGATCGATGACACAATCGTCCGGGCATGTCGTCGCTGTTTCCCCGGTAAATGCCTGACAAATTCCATCACCGCAGAACCAGGGATCGATGATCTGGCCATTCACCGGGTGAGCCAATCCCGCTATCCAGACGATTGAAATAATCAAACCGCACGCTTTTATCATCGATTCCGTTCCTACGGGTTCGACGGATCGTCAATCGACCCTGATCACAATAGATTCTACCGACTCTTAACTCACAACTCAAACAATATTATCGATAAATCGACAATGATTTTTTTTCAGCAAATACCGGGACTCACGGGTCCAGAGCCATCGGTCCATCCGGAGACGTGCCGGGTGAGGTATCGCGTGTCATGTAATGCGACGGGTCGTGCCGGTCCGGATGAGCTGCTTCCACATCGATCCACAGGGGTTCGGCCGGCAGGCGGCGGTATTTTCGCCATGCGCGCCGGGTATCCTGCATTGCCCGGTTGATATCGTCCATGATCAGGTAAAGACACGGAACGAGGATCAATGTAATCTGTGTTGCGAACAGGATTCCCCAGCCCAGGGAGATCGCCATGGGAATCATGAACCGGGCCTGCATGGACGACTCGAACATCATGGGGGTCAGCCCGAAAAACGTCGTCAAGGTGGTCAGAACGATTGGTCGGAATCGTTGAACGGTGGCATCCAGAGCGATGCGGCGTACGGACAGGGTCGGATCGGAGCGGCGGAGACGGTTGGCGTAATCGATCAGGACGAGCGAGTCATTCACGACGACGCCGGACAGCGCTACGATACCCATCATGCTGATGACACTGAGGGAGTATCCCATCAACAGGTGACCGATGAGGGCACCGATGATGCCGAAGGGGATGCTGGTCATGACAATCATGGGCTGGATATAGCTCCGGAACGGGATGGCCAGCAGAGCGTAAATGATTAGTAGTGCCATTCCGAATCCTTTATATAACGTCGACATACTTTCACGAATATCCGCTTGACGCCCCTCGAAGCTCCATGTCAATCCCGGGTATTTCTCCTCCATTTCCGGCATTTGTTCCGCCATCAGGGCATTCATGATCGACTGCGTTTGTTCCCGTGGTTGGACATCGGCCTGAACCTGCACAACGCGGCGGCCATTCCGCCGTTCGATACTTGTATAGGCCCGATTCATGCGGGCATTCACGACATCCCGCAATGGAACATCGGTTCCTGCGGGTGTTCGAACCATGAATTCTTCGAGAAAAAATGCGGAATTACGTTCTTCCAGAGGGAGGCGGACCATCACACGGATTTCGTTGCGGCCTCGCTGTTGGCGGACGACTTCGCGTCCGTAGAATGCAGCCCGCAGCTGCCGGGCGATTTCTTCGGCGGTGAGACCCAGGCTTTTCCCTTCGGGCCGCAGCGTAAAATCGATCTGGCGTTTTCCAGGTGAGTACCCGTCGACAATGTCGCTGGTCATGGAATAATGGGCGAGATCATCAGCCAATTCCTTACTTGCCTGTTCCAGGATACCGATATCCCGATGGCTTAACTCGACGGTCAAAGCCCGTCCGGACCCGGGTCCCCCGAAATCGGATTCGAAACGTACGCGGTCCGCGCCGGTAATGGGCCCGACGGCTTCCCGCCACCGCCGGACGAATTCCTGGGTGCTCATCACGCGATCCCGGATGTCCGG
>JAFGMN010000085.1 GCA_016927515.1 candidate division CSSED10-310 bacterium
CGGGGATCACCCCGGACCATATCGACGAACACGATTCCTTTGACGATTACGTCCGCACGAAAGCCCGTCTGTTCGAAGCGGTTCCGGATACCGGCTGGTCACTGCTCAATCGCGACGACGCCATGTTCGGCACCGTTCGGCGGAATATCCACAGCCGGTTGGCTACCTTCGGCGCAGGACCTCCGGAATCGGCGTTCGATATCGGGATCGTCACGAATTCACGGAAAGTCTCCGTCGTCGCCCGCCATGAAACCGGTACCGAACCCTTATTTCAGGCCGATGATATCCGCTTGCCAGGACCGCACAATCTGATGAACGGTATGGCGGCAGCCGGCGCCGCCTGGCTCATGGGAATCCCGGCAACAGTCATTCCAGACGCCATCCGGTCATTCCGGGGTGTCAAACACCGAATCGAATGCGTGGCGGAAGCTGGCGGAGTGCGATTCTTCGATGATGAAGCCAGCACGAATCCAGCGGCCACCGCTGCCGCTCTGGACGCGATGGATCGGCCGGTCATCCTGATTTGTGGTGGAGACATGAAAGGCAATGACAGCGATTTTCAGCGGCTGGAACCACTGATCCGGCGACAGGTGGCTCATGTGATTGCACTGCCGGGACAAGCGGGATCGATGATTTCCAATCTGGCACGGGAAGCCGCCGTCCCGGTACACAGCACCCGCAGACTGATTGACGCCATGAGTATCGTTGATCGTCTTGCGCACCCGGGCATCGATGTCTTGCTCAGTCCGGCAGGCGCAGGATTTCACTCCCGCTTCAACAGCGAAGCCAAGGGGTTCCGGCGCATGGTGCGCGACCGCGTACGCCGCACCTCGGCGGAACCACCGGTCAGCGTTTCCCCGGACTGGACCCCGACTCCGCTGGACCGCCGCACAATTACCGGAATCGGTCCGGTCGATTTCAAACACGAGTATTGTTGCCCAACAGGGTCTCACAAGGATCGGGCGGCACTGTACCAGGTGCGATGCGCCCGCAACGAACAGGCTCCCGGCGTCATCATACCATCATCGGGAAACGCCGCCATCGCGGTAGCCGCCGCAGGATATACTCTCGGGATTCCCGTATACGCCTTCCTCTCTCCAGAGACGCACCCCGGCAAACTCGCCGCCATGGCATCCTTTTCACCCCGAATCATTATTTGCCGTAACTCCATCCGCCGCGCCGGAAACGCCGCGCGCCGGTTCGGCCTACCCAATCTCCGTCCTTCGCGAGATTCCCGGGCCGTTACCGGGTTCATGACCCTCGGTTTCGAGATCATGGCCCAGGATCCCAATGAGACCCTCACCGATATCTTCCTTTTTACCACCAGCGGCGCAACCCTCACCGGCATCATCCGCGCATTCCTTCACGCCGTTTCGCACGGAACCCGGTCACGGATACCCCGTTTTCACGCCGTCCAATCGGGCTCCGCAATCGATATCGCCCGAGCCCTCGATTCCCGTCCAGTGCCCTCCACTCCCGCCGACTGCCGGAGCGCGGGGTTCGGCGGCGTGTCCGGATCGTTGCTCAATGACGAATTGATTCATGTCATACGCGCACACGGCGGGTCCGGATGGTATACGACGGAATCCGAATGGCAGGAAGCGGATACCTGGTTGCAGGCCGCCGGCATCGAAACATCTCCGGAAGGCGGAGCCGCTTTGGCGGCCCTCGTGCGCTGGCGCAATAGTTCCCGAACCCAGCCGGACGATCGTCCTCTGGTCATCCTGACCGGACGCCGGTATTCCGACACCATCGATCCGCCGGATCTGTCCGGCTGCGATGTGTGCCGGAGCGAGACATACGGCGGCATCGAAACGTTTATGAGCCAATGGCATACGGTGGTCTCATGAATCCAGCCAGAGAATCGATGGGTGCCCCGGTGCTCCCCACCGGAAAATCTCCGGTGGATTTCACCCCGTCGGCGGAGAACGCATTTGAGCGTCTCAACGCGATTCCGGGCACCATCGTTTCCGCCGCCCTGGACACAATCCAGATTTTTCCGTTTGCCGGACGACTCCGCAACCTGGCCATCACCGTAGCCGAAGCCCACCCCTGGATTTCTGCATGGCGAAAGATGGGCATCCCGGTGTTCCACCCGGAGCCGGATGCATACGCTTCCGATCCATCCAGCGCGGATGATGACGATCACGAGGATACAGATGACAATAACGGCAATTCAGAATCCGGATCCATCGGGATACCCTCCCAGACTCCCATCAGTACCGCTCGCTTCCTGCTGGCTCCGGATACGCTTCAGTTTATGAAATCACTCCCCGCACCCATCCGGGTTCTGATGTTCAAACCGGATGCTGCATCCATGCTCGCCCTGGAAAAACACGGTATCGATATTATCGGCGGCGATCCTGGACTCGCCCGGAGACTGGAAAACAAACTTCTGTTCCCTTCTGTCGCCGCCCGGGCGAACATCCCGATCCCTTCCCATCAGATCGTATCACTGGATTCATCCGTCCACTCCGCGCCAATGCCATTCCCATTCATCGTGCAGTTTGCCAAAGGCTTCTCAGGAAATCGCACATTCCTAGTCCAATCCGGCGATGATTGGGCATACCTGGCCACCCGGTTTTCAAACCGCCGATGCCGGGTCAGCCGATATATACCGGGGGAAACATGGACAGCCAATGCCGTGGTAATGCCCAAGGGACACGTTGTCGTGTCCGAACCGTTTCTACAGGAAACACGGATTTTTTACTCCGGTGGGCTGCCGGCCCGGATTGGATCCCGCGGCAATGTTTGGGGCAAATATTCACCATCCATCAAACAAGGTGTCGATTCGGCCATGCTTCGATTGGGAAGAGAGCTGTTTCGCTTCGGATTCAAGGGGTTTTTTGGCGCTGATCTCCTGGTGCCGGAGACAGGTGAAGACATCCTGGCAGTGGAGATCAACCCGCGGATCACGGCTTCCGCCGCAATGTTGACAGCGCTGGAAATGGCTGCGGGAGCTGTTCCGATCGTCGCGTATCACCTGGCTGTTTCCCTGGGTGTTTCGCTGTCTCCCGTTTCCGGTCAACGACTCCCACCGGGGGGGCAATGGATCTTTCGGACCGATACGCCGCTGACGGGAAAACTGGCAGGCATGGTCCCGGGAACATATCGGCTGACCCAGGGAACAGAGGAAACCGTTCCCGCTCCAATTCGGCAGACGGACGAGTCGCCGACGACGTTGGCCGATGGTGAATGTCTCCTCTGGAAACCGGAACGCGCTTCCGCTTCCACCGAGCGCTTACGAATCATTTATCGTGGCGACTGTGACCGATTTTACCGGTTTCTCACAGCGATTACCGGGGAACCCGCTGCTGAATCAATCAGTAGCCGAGACGGCCTTCGAGTTCCTTGATCATTGCGGGACCCCGTAACCGCGTGGCGATCACGCGACCATCGGGATCGATCAATACCGTAAACGGAATGCTCCTGATACCATACAGCGAAGCGATGGAGTTCGTTTCTTTGTCCAGGATATTCAACCATGTCATCTTGTTGTCGGCCACATACTTCTTCAGAGCGCTGTCACTCTTATCGAGGCTGATCCCGATCAATTTGAATTTTTTCTCGTCGCTGTATTTTGTATTCAGTTTAAGCAGAAATGGCAGTTCTTTCCGGCAGGGCATACACCAGCTTGCCCAGAAATCGATCAGGATATATTTCCCCTTGAGATCACCGAGAGACACGGTGACACCGTCATGGGAAACAGCGGTGAACGGTCGCGCCGATTCCCCTTTTTTAATTAGGGTGTTGACGCCCTCGATGGCATTGATCGGTTCTGCGGCCGATTCAGTGGTGCCCGGTCTGTCCCTATCGGCATCCTCCGCCATGCTTCGTCCCATCGCTTGACTCTTGGACATGTTGCTGCCCGGAGCGCCTAGCGACAACGCGTTCGGTGGATTGGGTTTCGGTGTGACGGCAGGAACAGGAACCGGCTCTTTTTCCGTCCCGCACCCTCCGGCTGCAAAACTGAGAATCAACATCGACAAAAGCGTCAGAAATGGTATCTGTTTCATCGTATTCCTCCCTCGATAACCAAGTGGCAAACAGTATCACAGCCCGGAAACATTGTCACGCGTCTCAATGGTTTGAGCGGTATATATCGATCGGTACGCAGCGTAGTTCTCCAGGACATGCTTGACAAACAGGCGAGTCTGCGTAAACGGAATATGCTCGATCCAGAATTCATCCGGATAAGGATAGGCTTCGGACCATTCCCGAACACGATGTTCCCCGGCATTGTATCCGGCCAGCGCACGGGGAATCGAACCGTCGAACGTGTCCAATAACCATGCCAGATACTCGACTCCCGCCCGGATATTGTGTTCCGGTACGTCATACTCGGACAACGGCGGCGGATCCGGCCACTGGAGCGAAAACCGTTCGAACAATCCGGGCATGACCTGCATCAACCCACCGGCAAGATTATGCGATAGGGCCGCCGGATCGAAACCGCTTTCCTGGAGCGTCACTGCGGTTGCCAACAGGGGATCGAGCCCCACCCGATCTGATGCGGTCCGGTACAACCCCATCAGGTGATCCGGGCACGGATACAGCAATTCGGCGGCGCGCCGGGGCAAATTGCCGGCGGGTACCCGGTCACCGTAATACGCAAGTAGCCGTTGACGGCTTTCAGGAATCCTTCCTGCTGCCTGCAGCACACTGGCGTAGTGCAGAACGAGTGCTTCGTTGTGCTGCGGGAGATCGCGA
>JAFGMN010000086.1 GCA_016927515.1 candidate division CSSED10-310 bacterium
GTTCTTTGCACCATCGTTCACGGCGGATCCCGATGCCTGGCCCGGCCCCTGGATCCCCGGCGAAACCCGGGTCCCCGTGGTCGACCCATTCATCTGGCCCGATACCGGCACGTCCGCCTCCGGCATTTGGTGGTACGCCGCCCTGACCGTTCCCGATATCTCCGCCCTCTACGGCGAATACGATGTCGCGAGCTTCGGCTGGGAATGATCGAACTGCCAGCGCGTCATATTCGCCTTATTTTCGCCTTTTTGGTTGACATCTGCTTAAATCGTGATTATTGTCGTTCCGGCAACCGATTAGCCTGACCCCACAGGCACGAACTCCCGTTAACGGAAAAAAGCGATGGACGACAAGATCATTATTCAGGGCGCTAGTGAACACAATCTCCGGCATGTCGATCTCGAACTTCCCCGGAACCGATTCATCGTTATAACCGGTGTCTCGGGATCGGGGAAATCATCGTTAGCCTTTGATACACTCTATGCGGAAGGCCAGCGCCGGTATGTTGAATCGTTATCGGCATATGCTCGGCAGTTCCTGGGGCAGATGGAAAAACCGCAGGTTGACTACATCGCCGGTCTCTCGCCGGCCATTTCCATCGAGCAGAAATCCGCATCGCATAATCCGCGATCCACCGTAGGAACCGTCACAGAAGTGTATGACTATCTCCGAGTGCTGTTTGCCCGGGCGGGAACACAGCACTGTCCGGATTGCGGTGACGCGATTACCTCTCAATCCGCTCAGCAGATGGTCGAACAGATTCAGAATCTGCCGGCGGAATCCCGGATCATGATCGCTGCACCAATGGTCCAGAACCGGAAAGGCGAACACCGGGATGTGATCGACCAGGCCCGCAGCGAAGGTTTTGTCCGGGTGCGAGTGGACGGCGAAATATGCGATCTGGATTCCCCAATTGAGCTTGACAAGAAAAAAAAGCACACGATCGATATAATCGTCGACCGCCTCATTATCCGGCCGGATATCCGCAGTCGGCTAACCGATTCCGTGGAAACCGCACTCAAATTGTCGGATGGAATGCTGAAAGTCATCGTGATCGATGGGGAAGAGATCCTCTTCAGCGAACATGCAGCGTGCCTGAAGTGCGGCAAGAGCTTTCCCCCTTTGTCTCCACAACGATTCTCTTTCAATTCACCCCTCGGCATGTGCCCTAAATGCAGCGGTCTCGGCACCATTATGGACACAGATCCCACGATCGTTATCCGTGATGAAAAAATGACTCTCGGAAACGGCGCATTGAAATTTCTGGGTATTCTGAACGACAATCCGACAGGGTGGGCTTATCGTCGGATTAGCCGGCTGGGGGAGAAAGTCGGATTCGACCTGAATACCCCGTGGCGGGAGCTTTCTCCCGAGTCGCGTGAAGCGTTGCTTTTCGGTCTGCCGCCTCGACGGATGGAGGACAAATCGGATTTTTACCAGGCCCGGGGTTGGATTGGTGTGTTGAATGATATTCGCCGATTGTTTTTACAGACGAAAAGTGAAGGCATGCGACGATGGTACAGTCAATTTTTCAGGCATGTCCCGTGTCCCGATTGTTGTGGAACACGCCTGAACGAAGCCGCGAGGGCCGTCCGATTTCACGATCGAACGATCACGACAGTCTGCTCGTGGTCGGTCAGCGATGTTCTGAACTGGATTGACAGTTTGATCTACACACCGTCGGAACAAGCGATCGCCGGGGAAGTCATGAAGGAAATCAGCGCTCGGTTGGGATTTCTTCGGGACGTCGGACTGCATTATCTAACCCTGGATCGATCAGCGCCATCGTTGTCAGGGGGTGAAGCCCAGCGGATCCGGCTGGCATCGCAGATAGGAAGTGGTCTCGTGGGGGTTCTATACATCCTTGACGAGCCGTCGATCGGTCTTCATGCCCGGGACACTGGCCGGTTACTGGGCACATTGCAGCGATTGCGCGATCTGGGAAACACGGTCATCGTCGTCGAGCATGATCCGGAGACGATGATGTCGGCTGATTTCATTGTCGACATGGGTCCCGGTGCTGGGCATTTGGGTGGGGAGGTCGTTGCGGTGGGATCGCCGGAGACCATTACGGCGCACGAAACATCGCTGACGGGTGCGTATCTGAGCGGACGGATGACCATTCCTGTTCCCGACCGGCGTCGACAGATCCGGAATGGTTTCATTGAGATCAAGGGCGCATCGGCGAACAATCTCAAGAATATCGATGTTCGGATCCCATTATCGCGGTTTGTATGTGTCACCGGCGTCTCGGGCTCGGGGAAAAGCTCATTAGTCAACCAGATTCTGTTCCGGGGTTTGAGCAATCTGATCAATCGATCCCATCGCCGTGTCGGAGCACATGAAGGGATTATAGGTGCAGAAAACATCGACCGGCTGATCGAAATCGATCAGAAACCCATAGGCCGCACACCCCGATCGAATCCGGCAACGTACACCGGTGTCTTTTCGTTGATCAGAAATCTGTTCGCTGCGTTACCCGAAGCGAAGATGCGGGGATACAAACCCGGGCGATTCAGTTTCAACGTAAAGGGAGGCCGGTGTGAAGCGTGTCACGGGGACGGTTTGAAGCGCATCGAGATGCATTTTTTGGCGGATGTTTTCGTTCCATGCGAAGTTTGCAAAGGCCGGCGATTCAATGTCGAGACGTTGCAGGTCCGGTATAAGGGGCTGAATATCGCCGATGTTCTGGATCTGGAAGTCACCGATGCTATGGAGTTGTTCAGAAACCACCCGGCCATCCATAAAATACTGGAAACGCTGTCGGACGTTGGTCTGGATTACATCAAACTGGGTCAATCTGCGACAACGCTATCCGGTGGGGAAGCCCAGCGGGTCAAATTATCGCGGGAACTGGCAAAGAACGATACGGGAAATACCCTGTATGTGCTGGATGAACCAACAACCGGTCTGCATTTTCACGATATCCGTAAACTGCTGTCCGTTCTTCATCGACTCGTCGATATGAAGAACACCATCGTCGTGATCGAACACAATCTCGATGTGATAAAAAATGCGGATTACATTATCGATCTCGGACCGGAAGGCGGCGATGAAGGCGGCTACCTCGTCGCCACTGGAACACCGGAGGAAATCATAGTAAACCCTGATTCGTTGACCGGGAAATTCCTGAAAAACTGTCTTCAGGAAAAACATGATCCCAAAGAAAACGGGTATTCTCAGGAAGAACACCCTCCCCGGAAAAACAGCACCCACAAAAAGGACATGATCCCCGGGAAAAAGAGCGTTGCCAACAAAAAGGATGATGGCATAAAAAATACCGAAAACAGGAGAAACGACGTGGGTATGAAAGCATCACCGATCACCCGTGCGCGATCGGTGCGAGAAAGAATGGAGGAGACGGACAATGAGTAATTTGAAATCAAAAATTCAGGCAATCATTGGACTTAATCAACCCGCTGTGCTGTCGACGATCTCGGAAGACAATCGGCCCATGGGCCGGTATATGATGGTTACAGCAGACGCATCGATGACGCTGTATTGTGTCACGGGCGCATCCTCCCGGAAAGTCCGCGATATCCGGAACAATCCCCACGTTCATCTTACGATGGGCTTTAAACCTGAAGCCATGGCTCCGGTGATCCATGTGTCCGGAATCGCCAACATCCTTGATGACCCCGGCAGTCGGGAAGCCCATTGGGATGAAATGCTGACACACTATTTTTCCGGTCCGGACGATCCGGAGTATTGCATTCTACAGATCATTCCGGCACGAATTGAATACTGGGAAGCTTTCACACCAGAAATCTGGGAACCCTAAAAGCCCTGGACCGGAAATCCGGGAATCACCGAAAACGGGATTCGAACCCTGAGAGCGAATAAAAAGGGGCCGGAACCCTGTTGTGGGTTCCGGCTTTTGCGAGAGGTTAATAGAGGTGTGGTCGCCTCTAAAAGAATAATACCGTTTAAACAGCCGTCGGGTTCACCTTTTCTTACCTATTTTTCCGGTTCACCTTCAGGATCACCCGGTGGAGGGTTCGGAAACATCCGTTTTTTCAATTCACGGGTCCCATCGACAATTTTCGTTAGCACGCCATCACTGGGCTTAACAGGTGATGCTTTCTCCGATGCTTCACGAACCATACCGATAATCGGAGCCCATCCCGGATCGAACTCGCGGTTACTCCATGGCAGCAGGGGATACTCCACCCGGGTCTGAACTCCGAAAATCCCCGTTGCCGCGTATGTGATTCCCCGAGTCAGCGCTCCACCCCCCGTTAGATAAACACCCCCGGGAAGATGGCCACGGCAGATACTGTTCTTGAGCTGATCTCTAACCTGAGCAAACACCTCTTCGATACTGGAAGACATGATCATTGCAAGCTGCCGTCGCGTCAGACGGGAGGGATCGCCAAACAAGGTCGTAACATTCAACGGTCCGTCCTGTTCGGCATCGATATCGTGCGCATTCCCCGAAGACACCATGACTTTTTCAGCGTTGTCGATGGAAATATGGACACCCATCGCAACATCCTTGATCACCCGGTGCCACCCATCATTGATGGAACCGGTCATAAACGGTTGACCCTCCTGAAAAACAACGTAATCGATCGTGCTCTGGCCCAGATGGATCACCAGACACCCCAAATTCATTTCCTCAGATTGGCAAACCGACAACGCCGCAGCATATCCATTGAACACAAAACGGGCGAACGCCATACCGGCATCCTTGAACACGGCACGGATATTGTTGATCACCGCTTTCCGTGAAAAAACAAGATGATACCGGGATAAAAGATTTGTTCCAACCAACCCCACTGCCGACCGCATCCGAACACCATCCAGAGAAGAAAACTGCTGAAAAGAATGCAGCAACTGATAATCCGATGGAATGTGCATCTCCGCCCGGGCCAGCATCTGCTTTTCAAGCCGGGCCGTCACCGGCACATTGTGCCGGATCTTCGATTCCTCGGTCGCATTGTCGCTGCGAATGTGCTGCCCCGAATGACCCACCCAGATCTCACCGAACTGCTCGCTCCCCGATTCCCCGCGAACCGATTCATATGCCTGCCGCAATGCATCCGCCAACTCCTTCCTCGAACTGACGGTCCCATTGTTCAATCCACCCGACGGATATGCTTTCATGAAGATCAACTCGGGTGCCCCATCGGAATGAAACTCGAGAACCCCCATCCGAATGAACCGGGAACCGGGATCAACAATTAAAAGTTTACCTTTAATCTTCATCTATAACTCCTTGTTAAATAATCATTTGTCTCTGAGATGAAACATTAATAAGAACGCCGATGGCCGCGAGGGAAACGACCAGAGAGGATCCGCCGTACGACAGAAACGGCAGGGTAACGCCGGTATTCGGTAACAAACCGAGACAGACGGAAATGTTGAGAAAAGCCTGGGCGACGAGGTAAAACGTGATTCCCCGTGCAAGAAAGGCACCGAACCGATCTTTGGCCGACCGGGCGGTCGATTCGCCTAGCCACACCAATCCGATGAAGAGACCGATGACGATGATTCCGCTGATGAAGCCGCCTTCTTCGACAATCACGGTAAAAATCGAATCGGTATGGCTGGCAGGGAGAAAGGATCGTTTCACGAGTCCGTTTCCGAAACCGGTGCCGAGGATTCCTCCATTCCCCATGGCCATACGCATATGGTAGTCGTGAAAGCTCAGGTGCGACGGGTCCGCGAAGGGATTGAGACTGACGAGAAAATGAGTAAATCGTAGCATAACGTACGGATGCAGAATGGGAACTGCGAGGACCGCTGGCAGAGTGGAGAGGGCAGGGTAGAGGAGATGTGCCACCGGCATCCCGCCGGCCAGCAGCATATATCCTGTGATCATGGTCATGACCAGGGCGGTTCCGAAGTCGGGTTGCAGGGCTGTTGGAATGATCAGCAGGCTGCATGTCAGCAGGATCGGCAGCGAATCGGTCCAGAAGTGCATGGCATCCATCCGATCGAACGCCATAATATATGCGATATAGAGGATGAGGATGAATTTTCCGATTTCCGAGGGTTGAATGCTGAACATGGGCAGGCGGAGCCATGAATTGTTTCGACCCCAGATCAGCACGGCGACAAGCAATCCGATGGTTGCGACATACGGCCATTGGGTTTTAAGCCGGAAATGGGAGTAATCGATCATCGCCATGGCGAAAAGGAACAAAATTCCGAGCCCGGCGTACATCAGTTGTCGGTGAACGAAATGATAGGGATCTTCGGACAGGTGTCTCCCGGTGGTCATCACACCAAGAAGTCCCAATCCCGTCAGGATCAAGACCGTCAATATAATAAAGGGATTGCTCCGGTTGAACACCACACAGAAGTGCCGACCGATGCTGACGGGATTCCAGAATTGAATCCGTGCGTTCACCGTTGGATCCTCCTTACCAGATTCAATGGGTTCACAGATGCTAAATCTCCTTGGGAAATGGAAAGGGAAGAATGCCGTGGATATCGCTGCAGATTCGTCCGGCGATGCGCTGAAAAATCGGTGCCGCTACCTGGCCGCCGTAATACGCGCCGGCCGATGGGTTTTCGATGCTGATAACGATGACATACATGGGATTTTCGGCAGGGAAGAAACCGCAGAATGACGCCCGGTATTTACCGGAAGCGTATGAGCCGTTGGTGAGCAGTTTGGCTGTGGCGGTTTTCCCGGCGACTGCCACGCGGTAATCCCGGAGATGGGCTTTGTTGCCAGTGCCGTAGGCCGCACATTCGGTCATGGCGTTTCGGATGAAAGCGGCGGTTTCGGGAGACATGATTGGATATCCTGTTTCTGGAGTCAGTTCGCGCATGACATCTCCAGAA
>JAFGMN010000087.1 GCA_016927515.1 candidate division CSSED10-310 bacterium
AACCACCGTCACCGAGTGTCCTTCACGTGCGAGGCAGCACGCGGCCCGTTCATATATCCGGTCGTCGTCCCAACGATGCATCGATGTGATATGGCAGATTTTCATCTATTTCTCCAAATTCAGCGCATGTCTGATCCGGAGATTCGCACAGGCATTCGAATAATAGTATCCCGGTGCAAACACCCATCCCCGGTCATCCCCAGCATGATCCCATTTCCCCATCCATGCTTCGCCCGATGCGCGGTTTGCGGGAAGAATATCTCCGAACAACGCATGGATTTCATTGACGAGAAATCGGCCATTCCGATCACGAAAAAAATCGATATTCATACTGGTAAACCTTCCCTTTTCAGTGATTACGCGGGAAAGATCCAGCAAGCCGGCAGGGGGTTCCGCCCAGCGAACATGGCCGGAACCGGAATGAAAATCGCCGCATTTCTCCTTGAATCGACACATGTACGTATTGCCGATCCGAACGATTCGCCATTCTTCTGCATCGGGTATGTACTCCTGGAATAGGACCAGCCCCCATTGACGATCTCTCGGGTGCCAGCGCATCGGCAAAAAACCGCTGCTAAATGCAGTTTTAACTAATTTTCTACATGTTGAACGATCCCGACATATCACGACTCCGGATGAACCACCTCCACGATCCGCTTTAAAAACCAGAGGCAGTGGATGAGTGGAACAAAATCCCAGTGCCGTCTGTTGATCGGTAAAGACATGGGTTTCTGGATGCGGTATCCGGTGGTATTGAAGCCAATCCCGAATCCGGCGTTTGCTCTCATACAGCCAAATTTCATGGGGTGACGGCACTGTCGTTTTTCCGAGTAAGCGGGTCAGCACATCGATCCGCTCATCGAACATGGTTTTCCATAAAGCGGTTTGTACAGACGGCCAGATAAAAAACAGGTTTTGGCCGGATTGATTCACTTGATCCATCCAGTCATCGGCAAGAATGTCGATGACGCGGTAGCCGATATCGAGTTCGTTGCATGCTGCGATATAGTGCCGATGATTGTGTGCACGATCGGACACAATCCCAACGGAAAGGCCCGTCGATCCGGTATTATTGTGTGCTGCGGGAGTCCCGAAAAACGGGTTTGATTTCTGCCATTGGCGTTCCGAATACCGAGCAAACCATGGTGTTCGGCGCATTGCGGAAAGAATGCCAGCCGGAAGACAGTGTTTCATGCAAAATTTTAACGAATGCAATTGCATCATGCTGAGGTTCCTTTCAATGCGTCCGTCACCCGCAGCGTGCTGTTTGAGGCATGCCGTCTCAATGCAAATCCCAGAGATAAGATTAAAACTCGTTTTTCACGGCTAATAGCCAGCCGATCGAGATTGATCGGCAGTTTCAGATCGAGCATATCCTGAGCCGTCTGTTTCAAAATCGGAATCTGAGCAATTTCAGGATAATCCATGAGGCGTGGAACGGTCCGATAGGCGATGCGCAAAGATCCGGCCAGCAGTTTCAGACCGGCAGGAAGGGCACATCGGAGTCGTGCCCGGCATCGTGCTGCGAAGGGCAGGGTGGCCAAGGGATACCCGTAAGAAGACGGTCGGTTTGCGATTTCAGGAGAAAGGTTGGAAAGAATATCTGCCTCGAATGCACCATTGCAACCGATCCACCGGCAAGCGCCGTGGGCGTATTGAAACACCGTGGCATCGGCGAAAGGAGCAAGATAGGTCGAAAACTGGTTTTCACACGAATTTCTCAGACCGTGCCAGTCCGGTAGCCAAACATCCGTGTAGTATCGTCGCATGTCGAGAAATCGGATGCGGGAGGAGGGTTCGATTTGAAGCGTTTCCGGAATCCATGTTTCCCAGAACTTTTCGATCCTTCGCCGTATCTCCGGACAGGTTATGCTTGCTGCTGACAGGTAATCGGCCCCAAAGTACCACATCCATGTCCGCAGATCCGCCGATCCTCCGGATGGCATATAATTATGGTTTCGAAGAATTTCGCCTCCGGTTCCGCTCATCACCGGGTAGGAGTCTGGATGAACCGTTTGTCGATATGCCATGGAGTATTCATACTTCAAATACTCCATGGCATGGTGCGCTCTGCCATCAAACCAATCAAATGCTGCATGCATATTGTGAGACAATGCGTCTGAATCCCGGCGATTCACACCGTCTGTATCGACCACGGTTAAAGGAAAGTTCATGAGGTTGGCAATATCCCGCGCAACGGTTTCATCGGATCGGAGGCCCGGTTTTCGATGTGAAAAACCGTGAATTCGAAATCCAGCGCGCTGCATCAGCACAGCTGTCAATCGGCTATCGTACCCCCCCGATACCCCGAGATATGCATCGAGCGGTAATGCCCTTCGCAGATTCCGGTAAATTCCCTGGAGATGCTCCGCCTGGATCACCACGTGATCCCAACGGTGTGCTCCGAAAAGCTCTGGAATCGAAGGCTTTTTGACGTAACTCACACAACAGGGATACGTCCAGTGAATCCGTTCCGCTCGCTGACGAGTAACTCGCCGGACTGCAGAAGAAATCGTCAGATCCGCCGGCGAGAAACCCAGGACGAGATTGTGCAAAACAGCCATATGATCAAGCGTTTGAAAACCCGTGATCGCATGAGCCAAAGCCGTAAAGGATGAACTGATGGCAGAACCGTCGACGACGTAGAAACAGTGATACAACCCAGCTGAATCCATCATGACTGTCATGGAGTCGTTCTCGATGCAGCACAGTGCAAAAGCGCCAAATACCTGGCTGTCATCGAACCGGTGATTGCGAATATCAGACAGCGCGGATCGGAGACTTTCCTGTCGGCACAGATTGCGATAAATGAATGTTCCGGAAGCAATCAGGATGGATTCACCTTCTTCCGCTGTAACAAGTGATTCATCGCGGTGTTTTGGGAAATAAAGAAAACGAAACCGCGCACATTCCACGCGATGTATACGATCCAGACCTCTTCGCTCAAACACACGAGCGGCAACAGATTCATCGATTGCCGCATTGCGATTATATGCAAAAAAACCACCCATTAGCTCAATTATTTTCCTGTGTGTTGCATCAGTGATAAACGGCGTCGCCATTGCATCCGGACCGATTCCTTGAGCAGGATGGATTCCGTGGATATCATAGCCATATAGGACATGGAAAATATGCTGTTGAAATTCGGTCTGCCAAATCCGATCATCAGGTATATTGCTATAAATACAAGATAATTGAGTGCATTGATGACATCTTGGCGTTGCAATGCTATTGGAATCGTTTTGAGTATCCTTTTTACAATGATCACATAAAAACCGAGATATAAAACGAAGCCCGGAATACCCGTATTAGTCAGAACCTCCATGTAATCAGAATGCGTGTAGCCGCCGAGTTTCGAATAAACCTGAAAATTGCTCAGTCCGACTCCAACGATGGCGTGCTTGCGCAAAATAGCGATACTTTCCTGATATAAAATCGTCCGGTTCCGGCCTAGAACATTTTCTTCCTGTTCCATTTTCTGGAAGCGAATACCAATTGTCGTTTCTTTTAAAGTATACTCAACTCCAAACCATATCGCCAGACTGGTCAGAGCGATTCCTACACCGGCAAAAATGTTTCGAGCCATGTTGGAACCGATATTCAGCATCACCCAAATACTTGCAAATACAACCCATCCGATGAACGCTTTCCGCGAGGCCGACCAGATGATCCCGATCGTCGCCACGATCAATACGATGCTGATAAAGACAGTGATACGAGCATTGCGCTGTTTCCGTTTCCGGCTCAACCACAGAAGAGCGGAAACGCCAGCCAGAAACATAATGAAGCCATAGCCATTGGGGCTGACCACTAGACCGAATACGCGGCCACTGCTGAAACCACCCGTTATGGATGTCACTTCTTTTGTCGCCAGCGATGTGAGAAAAAAAACCAGCGCATTCATCATGTACACAAAATGAAACGTCAGGATGTTCCTTTGAATTTTGCCATGGCAGACAATAACCAGCATCAGAATGAATATCTGGAAAATCAGCGTAAAATACTCGAGGAAATACCCTTTTTCCAAAGCGACGGGATATCCTGAAAGCGACCAGAATAGAAATCCACCAAAGCAATACAGCTCTGCCGGCATCTTCCGCAGCAAGTGCCTGAACTGAAATAGAAAAGCTCCTGCCATCAACGGAGCGATACCTTTGTTAATAATCTGGTTAAACGAAGGAAAACGGGCAACGACGATTGTCAAGATGAAGAAAATCAGGATGAACTGGTTCCATCGTCTCTTCATCCGCATTTCCCGCGCGCGCTGCTCCAGAAAAACATGGGAATTTACCATGTACGAGTTCCCACCTCCGACCCGATCAACGATATCCGTATTCATGCATGAGTCTCCGAATAAACCGCGCCGTCGTGAAGCACAGGCTCTTCGATCGCTGCACACGATATACAGGATCCGGTTGCGCTCCCAGTGAACGATTGAAATCCGCAACACCTCGAAGCATCGATCCTTCGAAATCAAATACCCTGCCGCTTTCATAACTCAGGCGAATCGACTCGGAACGAACCAGCAGGTGTTCGTTCGGACATCGGCTCTTCCATTCGGGATGCCGGAACGACGCTAGCATGTACACACGCCGGGGATCGATCAAGCAGAGGTCACCCGCCAACAACTCGCCACATCCATCCACCACGGAGACTGTCATGACGTCATCTTGTTGCAGACCATCGATAACCCGCTTCAGCAATTCGATCCGGGCATTGAATTTCTTTCGTTTTCCAACGGATTCGATCATCTGATAAAAGATCTCGTCAGGCTGGTGACCCACATGCACGTGGATACTTCCATCGGCTACACCCTGGCGTAACTTCCGTAAATGACTTCGCGGACTTTTCTCCATCGCATTTTCCCATGACTCGATGGAAGGAACGATCGTGAAGGTTGTCCTGACTTCGATGGAAAATCCGCTCCAGTAGTACGGCAAGATGGAAAAAGTACCAGGAGGAAGTATAAAATCGCAATGGGGTATATGCCTCAGGTTTTCAAGAAGCAGATTTAGGATTTTTTCCTGTTGAGCCAACGCGGACACAGGCTTTTTATCCGGAAAATCATGAATGACCGGTCCGAAATACGGTGTATACGGCGGAACATGGAACCCCCGAACACCCGCTTTCCGACGGGCAATAAGACACATGCCTCCCACAATTCCCCCGTTCCGGTCCGTCACGATAATCAGTTCGGGTTTTTCCAGAAATCCGGCGAGCCAGCGCCAGGTATGAAACAGTGTCCCCTTCCCATTTCCGAGGACGAAATCATCCCATTCGGTTCGGAATGTGTCTTCAGAAATATGGATCAATGAATAATCCATTCGTTCTCCCTCATGGATGGAAGTGTTCCATCTACACACGCTCCCTTGTCCAGTGCGGTACGGATGATTGCTGCATATAGATCAAACCATCGATCATCCAAGGCAAAACTCTCAGGATGCGTCAACACAGCAACCTGCCCCTTGGCTTGAGCCACACATTCAAATACAGCGTCTATTTCGGCGATGATTCTGTCCGGGTCATCAAGATGATAACTCCGATCCATGTAGACCAATGGAAGCACTGAAATGGCAGACTGACCGCCGCTGATTGGGTCGAACGGCCGGTAAAGAGAGGCAATGCCGGCACGAAAACCGATGCGGTCAGCGTATCCCACTGTAGAATCGAGTCGAAATCCTGCATGTGCTAATTGATGCCAATAGTCCGTATAGTTCAATCGGAGGTAGTGATTTCTGTGAGTGGACACGTTTTTCGAAAGAACACGTTCCAATCGTTTTTTCTCAATGCCGTATCGGCTGGTCTCAGCTGCTAGATAACTGCCGTGAAGCCCGATCGTTGTGCCCATGGAGCCGGCCGAATTGAGCCATCGTCTAACGGATCGATCTTCTGGATTATACCGTGCCTGGCGCAATCCAAATCCTTTCCCGGATCCCATAAAAAAGCACCAGGATCGAATCGCGTATGTGAATTCCAGTTCGAGAACCTGCTTGAAAACAGAGAAAAGCATGTTTGGATTCATGGCACGCTTCCATGGAAGCCAGGTTCTTCGTGGACAAATATATTGCAGGGGAATTTTAATCAAACTGAAGATATCTCGAAAATCGACCCGATCGATGTCGTGAGTAAAAATCACGCGCATGTGTTTTGATTCCATCGATTCAGGCCAGACATAACCCGGATCGATCGTCTCGATCATCGTCCGGATCCGTCGTGCTTCAGCTGTTACAGGCGCTGATAACGTATCCCATGTGATGCCTCGTTCATCAAACCGACCATCAGATCGGAACCTTCCCGTATCGCTCTCCCGTCGCAACGTGCTGATTGAGAAAACGTCCATTAATGTCCGTGCATCTGCCAGAACATTGTTGTTAATCGTCAACGCTATACCGGGTTCATCCGAAACACGGAGTTCGAGCGCAATACCCGCTAGATCCAGAATCGTCCGGGCGGAATAAACCGCTTCATTCCGAGATTCACGCGACAACCCTCCCGTACTCAGCACCGGCTTCATACCGTCTTTTCCTCTCGGTCAAGGAGTGCTTGGATGATTTCGCGATGATCCCTGTTCATCACGATCGCCCGCAACCAGGACTCCCTGTCAGAACCCAGCACCCGACGCGACCACCCCAATCGCCGGATCAGCTTGCGAATCAGACGAAAACGACTCGTTAACACGTACCGATAATCCTCGGAACACGCCGCCACGTATCTCATCCATTGCTCCTCGATAAATCCGGAATCACTGATTCGGCGGCTTCTGTCGGCCAAAGTGATCAAAACGTGCCGGGCAGCTTCTTCCGGCATGACTCTAACCCCTGGAAACGTCTGTTCTGTCGGTATGTGCATGACATTCGTTTTTTCTCCACGAGTCAATCTTAAATGCGTCATTAACCCGCTATTCCAACAACCATCCAATGCGCTTCCCCAGTCAAAAACAAAGTTGCCCTGACCGTATAAAATGTATCCATTGTTCCACGTTTCTTCCGATCCGATGCAGTGGGAATGTTGGCACAGCACGGCTGAAGCGCCTTGATCGATCAGAAATCGGCAAAATGATTGCAGCCCTGGAGACGGATAGGGGTATCGTTCCAGGCCGGCATGAAGGAGAATGACCACGTGATCGCTGTCCTCCCTGGCAGACTGAAATGCGGGCAAAAAATGCTCGATATCCATTGGCATAACCCCAGGACGATTGGTGCCGGCTGTGCCTGCTTCACCGGTTGTCATTCCCAGGAAGGCAACGGAAAGGCCCCGCATGCGCAATTGAAACGGCTGACCCGCCAGGTCCCGTGACTCTCCGGCTCCGAAGGCTCCAATTCCCACCGATTGCAAACATTCCAACGTGTCGAACAACCCACGGGAGGATTGGTCCATCGCATGGTTGTTCGCAAGATTCACGGCTGTCACCCCTGCCGCTGCCAAACCCGCCGCGCAGGAAGCAGGTGCACGCAACACCCATCCCGCCTTGGTCCGTGGAGTCGAATGGTCCGATAACGGGCACTCGAGATTGACAATAAATGCATCGGCTGACTGTATCCGGGCGCGAATGAAGGAATCCATCCAGCCATCCGATCCAGCTGAAAAAAGATCCAGGTTTGAATGAATCGGTGCCGTATCGCCGGCAATGATGATGCTGAGGGAGTGATTGTGATCGATCATTTCGATTGTTGATCCCCGGAATCTCTTTCCAGTGTTTGGGTCAGGATACGATTTAAGTCGATTCCAAGCGTATCCCAGGAAAACCTAACAGCTTCAGAGGTATTGAAGTTTTTAGGGGTCTTCATTTCTTCCGCGAGATAAACCGCGATTCGCTCAACTTCATCACCAGTGAATTGCTCTCCGATGCCCCTGTTCCGAACAAGTGCAGCCGCGTCACTGTCCTGGGGTGCAATTAGAAGAACCGGGGTGCCAGCGCCCAGGATCTCAAAGAGTTTTCCGGTCAAAATCCCATTGTCGGCACGCTGCGCCTGTGATTCGATGGATGTCACAACGACACCCATCCGAGCGGCACGGAACGCTGCCAAAGCCTCGCTCCGGGAAACATGTCCGTGATCGATGACCATCGATTCTACGCCCCAGAGCATCGCCTCTTCTTTCACTTCAGCACCCATTTTCCCGAAGAGATGCAGTTCCACAGGTGTCTTATTATCCATTCTTTTTAAATAGGCCATCGATTTTAAAATTGGCGTCAGCGTTATCTTGGGTGGGTAAATACTTCCAGCATATACTAATGCGCACGGTGGCAATGACATGGATAAAAGGTCAGTAAAATCCGAAGGCGCGAATCCATTTGTTATCACGCGGATATCCGGGTTGGATCCATGGATTTCCCTGAGTACCCGGGCTGTGGAGTCGGATACCGTGATAATGGACGATGCGGATTTCACACATCGCCTTTCCTCTATAATCTCCCAGGGTCGGGATCGTCTTCCTCGGAGTGGATTTTTGTGCCATAAATCTCGAAAATCGAGTATGTACGGAACACCATATTTCTCCGATAAGCGCCGGGTAAATCGAAAGACGGAGAACGGTGATCCATCGGCAACGATCAAGTCAACATGCCGCATCAGGTCCGCTCCGATGGTTTTCCGCAAGTACCGCATCCATCCCGCACCGGAATCGATTCCAAGCCAGTGCGCCGCTTTTCGAATGCCACGTGCGACAACCGGGTGCCGTTCATATCCTGCACGATGCATAGCACCGGGTAATGAGCGAAAATCATGCGCTGTCCGGATAACGATTATTCCTGCTTTTTCAATCAACCGATCGGAGCGGGCAATATCTTCATCGGAGCACCGCAACCAGTATTGTGTATCGATAGTGACCACCGTCACCGTCCAGCCGAATTTTCGCATCTGTTCGGCGATATTCCAGCACCGGACCGATGCAATGACCGGTGCAGGAGGAAACGCGCGAGCAATAAACAGAATGTTCGGCATTACCTGTTCCTTTTGACTGCAGAAAAAAACACGTCATGTAGCATTGTGCCAACATTGTGATAGTTGAATCTGCTGCATGCATTCTCGCTGATTGTTCGCGTATCCATTTGTTCCGGATTTCGGATTACGCGCTTCATCGCCTCGGCCAGACCTTCTGGATCATCGACATCCACGAACATTCCCTCTCCATCCCGGACCACATGGGGAATGCCACCGACTTTTGTCGTAATGACAATACAACCGCAGGCCATCGCTTCCATCAAAACACATCCAAATGTTTCTTGGGAGCTTGCGGCGACGAGAGCCAGACTTTCCCTCATCAGGTCAGCCACTTCCCGTTTCGATATCAAGCCGGTGAATCGGTAACTTCCCGGTGGCAATCTGAAAGCAGCCAGTTGTTCCATGGTTTTTCGGTTCGGCCCATCTCCAGCGAATACGAACAGGGTATCCGGTTCGATTTGCAGCAATCGTTCGCATGCGTCGAGAATCACCGGCACGCACTTTTGTGGATGAAAATTGGACACATGAAGCAGTTGTTTTTTTCTGCTGGTCATCGGTGCATAATAAAACGTATCGGTATCAAGCGCGTTTGGTATCCAAGTCGTTAAAGGAAAAATATCGTTTTCCGCGTAAATATCCGGAGCGTCTTTCATGACTGGGAGCACCCGGGCAGCGTGTTCGAAGGCAAAAGTCAACATTCTCAATTGACGGATACCGATTACTTGCCGAATGAAACCCGTCCAGTGCTGTGAAATCACCACCGGAATTTTTCGATAGTTCACGGACTTTATGACACCGTATGCAAGCAAATCTTGTGTCCAGATAACATCGGGAGTTCCCCATTCTGCCGTCACGATTGACAGCGCTTTTTTCAGCCGGATCCGATGAACGAGCGATCCACGGACCGGCCAGCGCCATCGCCCCGTTTCAATAAACCATGTCGGAATGGATTGGTCATGGATTCGTTTGACTGACAACAAGGGAGCGGAATTGGAATCGAAGCGAAACACGAGGACTGCAACATCATCGGTCAACGCAGCGGCCCGAGCATGTTCCCGGCAAAATACGCCGATGCCGCGATCCAATTGATCCGGCTCGGGATACCACTGGGGTATAAACAAAACTTTCAGTGGACGATCGACAGCTCTTTCCGTTGCCTGAGAGCGGATTCGGGCGAAAAATCGCTGATCAATGTTTCGGAAAATAGAGTAATTTTTTAAATCACCCCATAACCAAATAATACCAGCTAGCAATGTCAGGCAGAAAATAGCCGCTCCGGTACCAATGATTCCAGGCCAAGAATCAAGCTGGATGGTGACAAACCGTTCAAAAATGATCCAAAAACCCAGGACGAGCAATGGGACAGCATAGATATCCAGAAAGGCGGCGGAAAGATTGCGCCGACGGTGAAACAAGAAAAGAGCCGGGACAAGGAGAGCTGGAATCTGAAAAATAAGATGAGCAATTGCCTGGCTGCCCAGAATGCCAGTAACACCATACCGATCGATGAATAGCAGCGATCCGATGAGTGTCACGATCACCGTAACCATCTGAGCGATGCAGATGATTCGAAATCGAAACACTGTTTCCATAACTGCCTGCAAACTCATATAGATGACGATAGATGCCGCAATGATGGATCCAAACATATTGGCCATATACCCGGGATAGTAATCCCGACCGACCCATTTCAGGATGAACGGTCCATTCATAATCCAGCTACAGGCAAAAACTGCCACCCCCATCACCGCAGTCAGGCGCAGGAGGTTGCGTACCGTTTGCAGGCGCCGTTTTCGCCCTTCAATGCTGTGATATTGTTGCGTCAGCCCAGGCCGGATCACAGCAGCAAGACGGTTTCCCTGGCTACCCAAAGTCATTGGGAGGACCATTAAAAACGACACGACTGTGACGAATTCAAGCCCCATCTCCGGATGGAACCCAGAAATTACTTTATTGATGCTGTTGAGCATGATCCGGCCCATATCCGCCAGGAAAACCCAGATACTGATGCGATACAAACTCCCGAAATGCGAAAACTCGACAGGCGGCTTAAACGGGTTGATGGATATACCGGTCATGTGTGCTCTTATCCGCATCATTAAAGTATTCACAAGAGCGGTTGTCACCAGAGCGACCGCAATTCCGTACAGCGAATACCCCTTGTAAACGAGATAAAACCCTAAACCGTTGTTGACAAAAGTCGCAATGAGCATAAACAGGGAGGTTTGAGCCAGTATCTGCTGACCTTGCAAAAACGCCCGATAAGTGACTGTCGAGAAATTCAGTGCTACAGCAAACCCGGAAATAACAAGGAAGATCCGGGCCATCGGAAGCAATTCTAATGGTAATTCTTCTACTACCAACTCCATTCGCGTTGCCATGATCACGGCGATTACAACAATAAAGAGAGCGAGTATATGCTGGATCTGACAAGCCGCTTTGAGTTGCTTCAGCGTTCGTTGATAATCCTCCCGGCGAGGGTCACCCTGGAGATGACGGGCGGTCAGAATACGAACGGTCTCACCTAATCCGACATCGGCGAAACTGGTATACGCGAGAATTTCCGCAGCGAAGATCCGGAGTCCCATCAACTGCGGTCCGAGAATTTTCAGGAAAAATGGATTGAGAAAAAACTTGACGACCAGATTGACGGCAGTGACCAGATAACTTGCACTCAATCCGCGGATCGCGCGATCCGATCGGCTCTTACCCGGCTGCCTAATCGTCTGATCTTGTTTTGTATTCATGCAATTTCGTACAAGTAATCAGCCAGACGCTGATACGATTTTCCATCCGTGAATGTAATGTATTCATCGACTAGTGCGCGTCGACCTTCGGAATAATCACCGGGATTCTTCAAAGCTGTCACGATTGCTTCTGCCAACTCGTCTTCCGTACGGACGAGAGGAAGCCATTTTCGGTCATCGATAATCCGGAAGTGACGATTTAGCCACCAGCGTTTCATGTCGCGTGCATGTCGTTCTCTTCTTACGGTACTGAAGAGTGTGACGATGGTCGGTGTGTCAAAAATCGGTGCTTCGATGGACAGGGTGGATGCCGGTGTAATCACGGCATCGGCATGGTGGAGCATATTCGCCATGTCATCAACCTCATCGCGAGTCATGCACCAGCCCAGGGTCGGAACATAGGAGCCATGGGAAAGAATGACACCGGGCGCTTCGGCATACGGCAGGAAATACTCCAAATGGCTGATCGGATGCAGCCGGCATACGATTTGCATATTTCGAAGTTCGTGCTGTACTCGCCGTAGATTGAGCAAAACATCCATCATGAACGTTTCATCCCAATCCGCAGCAAAGGAACCGGCTGTGCCGAAAAGCACGATGGGTTTTCCGGGATCCAGCCCTTTCGATCTCCAAAAAACCTCCCGGTCCCGAATCACGCCGGGTGTGAAATACCGATCGAATGCACACGAACCCACCATCCGCAATCGGGAATCCGGGTAATGCAGATTATCCCGAGCCTCTTCAAAGTTTCGCTTGTTCCACACTGATAGAAACTCGGGATTGGCCACGAGACCACGCAGCACATTATCCCAACTTTTTACGTTTCCAGCCGTGCGAATGCCGTTTTTTCTGGCATACGTGATTACATCATATTCCCAAATAATCCGGGGATGTGTCGAGACGACGAGGCTCGGTGGATACGTGCTGAACAGCGGTTCCAGATGATCCGGAGCGACAGCCAGGCATTTTTCTGCTGCGTATAACGCCCGTGTAAACCATTTTCGGTTCGTCCGAATCCGGCGATTGATCAGTCGACCGGCCGTACCAGCCGTTTCGCAGATTTCGTGTCGTCGCAGGAGCAATCGCGGATGCAGAGTCTCGCGAATCACATCCGGTACATCATTGGCCTGCGTCAGCAAAATAATCCGGACATCTGAGCGCAAATCCAGCAGATGCCGAATCATACCGAGCCGCACGAGATCCCTGTAAACATTGCCCTGGCTGATGACGATGTAGATATTTTTCATGATCCGATCACAACCCTCCATGCTCAATCAGCCGACACAATGCAGTTCGGAATCCCAATGCACCATTTAGATGACCGCTCCAAATTTCCGGCAACCAAGTAAATAAATGATTTCTCAAACGTTTCAGTGTATCGTCCCAGTCGATAATCCCTTCATCGATTTGGAGTCCTTCGCCGTCAATACCTGACGCATCGGCGATATGCAGATGCGCTGCAATTGGCATCACGCTGTCGATAAAATCCGAAAGCGCTGTCCCGGCCAAAGTACATGCCAGCTGCGCATGGCTGAGATCGAATGTAACCCGGCACCGCAACGTATCACTCAGCAACACCATATCTTCCGCTTGCGTCATTACATTCTGAAACCACTGCCCTCCCAAATACCAGGGTCTGGGAGGAAGATTTTCGGGCAGGATCATCGGATATTCGGCCAGCAATGGGTGAAGTTCATTGATGATCCGGTCCATCAGGCGGATTCTTTCCTTCGACGGTTCATCCATCGTCATCCCGCCCGCATGAACGACAATGCCGGCTAATGAACGAAAACGGGGAGCTAATCCCGCCGCCAGGTCTGCCGTCCGCCGAATCATATCAGCCGACGCCGCACGGTGCGCGTGATCGTCTGACGCCAAATCAAGAAGGCGATGCCGGAAGAATTCCGGCGCATGAACGAACAGATCGGTTTCCGGATACCAATCACTTTGCGGAATGGCATTGTCAATATCGTGCTCTGACAGATGCATTTCAATGAAATCCGGCTTCAAATCCAGCATTGCCGCCATATCATGAAACCGAGCCTTGAGCCCCCATTTCCGGACAAGACGTGTCCGATCGAATTCGATGTTCGGATCCGGTTCAAGGTCGCCTTCGACAAAGTAATCATCTTTGCAGATTCGCCTCTGAACCGTGACATTCAGCAATTCATCCATGCGCTGTGGAGTAATGCCCTTACCGGGACCGGCAACGCAGATCATATCCCGTGTGACTCGTTCGCCGATGGCAATATCCCGGGTAGCGAGCAGGCTTTTCCGCAACACGTGGCGATTGATCTGCTCGATCTGGCAGATTCGCTTCTCAGGCCGTCCCAAAGCTATTTCGGCCACTCGGATATCCCTGACCATTTTCTTGAACCCAACCGGTTCGAGACTGGAAGCATGGTCTGGACCGGGTAACGTCCGGTCCAGTGTGATGTGCTTTTCGATGATCGATGCTCCAAGAACCCGTGCAACCACGGGAATCGAGATTCCTCGTTCATGACCGCTGTATCCGACAGGTACATTGAATTTCCGCAACGTCTCGATGAAGCGCATATTCAGTGAATCGAATGGTGCTGGGTATGCACTGACACAATGCAGCAACGCAAACACGGCGTTCCTCAGCTTGAGATGCTCCACCGTCCGCCCAATCTCCTTCTCTGTGGCCATCCCAGTAGATAAAATCATCGCCTTTCCCGTATCGGCAATGGCATCGATCAGGGGTAAATTCACCAGATCCGCCGACGATACCTTGAAAAAACGGACACCAATTGAATCCAGGTGGTGCAAGCTGGGTATATCCCATGGCGTACATAAAAACTCGATCTCTTTATCGGAACAATAATCCTTGAGGCTTCCAAATGCCCCCGGACTCAGATCAGCATCTTTGAGCGCTCCAAGAATGTGATGAAAACCCCATTCCGCCAGGTTGGGTTCCTTCAGAAGCCCAGCCGGATAGCATTGATCCAGATGTCGCATTTGGAATTTTACCGCGTCCGCACCGCATTCCACTGCGGCATCAACAAGCTGCCGGGCTCTTTCTACGCTACCGTTATGATTAATGCCCGCTTCGGCGATGATGTAACACGGATGAGATTCACCAACGATACGGTCACCCAATTGAATCGTACAGCATTCCATTGTATGTCACCTCATCGGGGATACAACGGTTTCTCGTTGTAGCTTTCCATTTTTTCTCTCATTAAAGACTGAAACATGGCTCTGCCCTCCTCCGTGTCCTGTTCCGCTATCCGGATCCTCGGGAAATCATCCTCCGGCAGATAGACATACAAAGGAAAACAGCGAAACAAACCCATCAGTTCTGAACAGGTCATCCCTCGGGGTACATAGTTGGGAATGCCAAAAAGACATCGATAATCAGGCTCTAACCCCCCTTCGAATCCGTCCTTTTCACACAAACTTCGTATCGGCGTTCGCGGATATGGCTCAAGCAGAGTGCATGACACAGAATCCACGGGCGCTTGTCGATTCAGTTGAATCGTCTCGAAAATCCGCTCCCGATTTTCACCCGGTAATCCCATGATATTATAGCACGACACCCGTATCCCGGCCTCCTGGATCATCCCTAATCGGTCTAAAATCATTTGATTGCCTATCTGCCGATTCAGAACATGCCTCCGGATCCACTCCGACCCTGATTCGATCCCGGCCGCGATTGTACGGCAGCCGATCCGCTTTAAAAGCGCTAGTTTGTCTCGTGTGATCGATTCCAACCGGGCATAGATCAGGAACGGAAGACCAATATCCCGGAGATAAACCCGGGCGAACGCGGATAATGTATCGACGGGAACCGCAAGAAAATCTTCGTCCCAAAACCGGATAAAGTCGAATCCGTGCCGATCGATCAATAGACGAAGCTCAGCGATCGTCTGCTCGACCGGCTTCGTCCGAACGAGCGATGCATGGGGAAACAACGTCCGCGTTTGCTGGTTTAAAACGGCATTCACACAGTACGAACAGGAGAATGGACACCCACGGCTCCATTCAAAATTCACCATGCGAAACAGACGTCCATCAAACGGCCGATAAAAATGGACCGGATCGAAAAGATCCAACTCCGGAACAGGCAGATCAGCCATTTCCGTTCGCCAAACCACATCATTGCGCCGCCAGCTGTCGCCAGAACGGATCCACATGTTCGGCGACTGCTCCCAATCCACACCGGATGCCAACCGCGACAAGTATTCAGGAAATGCACGCTCGCCCTCACCAACGCAAACAGCATCCACAACGGGATGTTGAATGACGGATTCCGGCACCACGCGAGCATGCACACCACCAACGACCAAGACAAATCCATGCTTGTCCTTGAAAGGAGCGATCCGACGCAATGCAGTCCCGGCGTCCATCGTCAAGCATGACATCCCGACGACATCCGGTCGGAATCGTTCGATTAGAACTTTAAGGTCCTGATCAGGATCTGAATGCCACAACTCCGATCCGGGATCAAACACATCAAGCAGTTGCAAGCGTTCCGCATATACGGTTCGCTCCATCTTCAATGCTGCCAGATCAATAGGGGAAACTGGCTTGAAAAAGTGTTCGGGATGAGCGAACTTCCCGGTCGGTAACTCCCCGGATCCATCTGGAGAAAAGACCATGTTTTCCGGCTGGAAACAGTGATAATTTGTGTAATCGAAGAGCCGGACATCATGGCCAGCCCGGCGAAGAACGGCAATCAGTATGGGAAGATTGATCGGGATACTGCCTCGTCCGGCCCGGGATGGATTGATCATCAGGATGCGCATCAGAATTGCAATTCTTCCCGGTATCGTCGCATGGCGATGCGACATTCCGAAAAATCCTGCTCCGTGTCGATATCCAATGCAGACCATTCGGGCATTAGATACAAACGGATCGGCGGATTCAATCGATTCCCGCTGTGGAGCAGCGTATCGCATCCCGTTACGTAGATCGATCCGTTCTCCAGGTACAGCGGCATCATGTCCTGGCTACGCGGTCGATGGGCCGGGTCATAGTTCACCGGAGACGGCCGATCGACTGGACCATTCCACACAAAGCGTCTGTGTTCAACGACGGATAGAACGGAACCGCAATGGGAGGAATGAAACAGGTGCACTGCATCAGCAATATCCTGAGAGCGCCGAAGGGGGGATGTGCACTGAAGCATGACGACAGTTTCGGGCATCCACTGCCTGTCGGTTTTTAAGAACTGAAGAGCATGGAGCAGAGCATCTTCCGACGGAGATTCGGGGCCGGCCAGCGCGGATGGCCGCCGGATAATGTCTGCCCCTTCCTGGGTTGCGATCTCGGTAATACGATCATCATCGGTTGAAATAAAAATACCGCTGGAGACACCGGAAGCGATCGCTTGACGAATCGTCCAGGCGATCAACGGTTTTCCATTTAAATCTCGTGTGTTTTTTCCGGGAACCCGGACCGATCCGCCCCGGGCAGGAATGATCACCACCGTTTGATTCTTCAACGTGTTTTGCATATTTTCCACACCGGAACGGCTGGATCCACAACGAAAAGATCAGTTCCGGAATCAGTGATAACAACATTAATTCCTCTCTCACCCACAATCAACAACCACTCCCGGATATCATCAATTCCAAACGATTTAATTGCATTTCTCTGCTGACGACGTGGATCTGTGATCTGCTTTCTGAAAGCATGCGACGCGGGAAGATTCAGCCACCACCTCAAATAAGCCCCGGCCAACCGATGAAACCTGAACGGATGGGATACCCCGTAATACTCTCTGAGCACTTCATGCCGGTTAGGTCTCCGTGCATTTCTCATCCTACTTGCCATCGCGTGCGCCAGCCGAATTGCCGAGCGTCCATCGAGCGGTCCTGCCCAGGATTCGATTTCCATCCACTCGTCTTCGTTGAGTTTTCTTGCCGTATCCCCGGCCTTTACCAGATCTCGGATCGCCTCGACGAGCATATCCTCACTCTGGCATTGTCGTCCAGCTGCATGCACCGCAGGAAGCTCAGCCCACCGCTTCAACCATGCCGTTTCAAACACCGGTAAACCCTGGATCGCCGCTTCCAAACCCGTTGTACTGCCATGATGAATCAGCGCTGTCGATTGATGAAAACTCCGACGGATTTCCCCTTCGCGCTCGATAAACACGTTATCGCCAACTATGCATTGATCGTAGATTGTTTCATCCTCGAACGGGTGAGGACGGAGCACCCATTGAATCCCGGGAAACTCGCGGCTCAGCCGCCGCGTCAGTTTGATGAACGCCTCAATCGCCCGCGATTCTGTCTCCACCCGCTTATCGATCAGCACCTGGCTGACCCCCGCTCGCTTCAATATCTCGATTTCAGTATCCCGATCGGTAAATCGAGGATTCACCAACGTAAATGTCGAGGCGATCATGATTCGGTGAGCCTTTTCCCGGCTCCTGGACCATCGGGCTTCCAAGGCCTCTTTGTACGGCGAGTAATAATAATCAAACCGAGGATGCCCTGTCACAGTCACCTGATCCTCGAGAAAAACACCGGTATCTGTCAGGTAGTCCGCTACCCGCGGCCCCCAGCTGAAATAAGTTTCGATGCACATCCGTGAATCGGGGTCGGAGGCAATGGTTGCGGCATAATCAGCAAGGCTGGATATGATACCTCCTTCGGTATCCAGCACAAACACCATGATTCCTTTATGAAACAGTGCTCGGATGAAATGAGCATTGGCATCCCGACAAAACGGCACCAGGACGGCATCCGGAACGAGGTTGAACACGGCTGAATGTCCTTGATGCATCGATGCCAGATACGGATGAATACCCAGTCGATGCAATTCCACTGCGCACAGCACCATTCCCGCCAAATCCCGCTGAGGATGATCAACCAGAATCAGAATTCTATTCATTACGGCTCCATATGGCCAGATCTCTGAATTGCTTCTCGACAGGCGTCTTCCATACCTCGCCTTTTGTCAGTACGCTGATGAATCGACTGCAACTGGATCCATCACCGAAATGCAGGGTCTTGATCTTTTCGCAGTGTTTTAGTCCGGTCAGTGCATTACCCAATTGATCCGGGTTCTCACCGATGTTCGCGATACCAGCGTAACTAAAACGGTTGCGTTGCCTTGTCCCGAGATTGATTGTCGGGACACCGAAAACCGGGGCTTCGTGAATCCCGCAACTGGAGTTTCCAACGATGCCATCGGCATGTCTGAGCAAGGTCAGGAAGAATTCGAAACGCATCGATGGCAGGCACCGAAACCAAGAAGCATCGTGATAGTGTTTATAGGCATCGATAATGTCATCAGCCCCGGGTTCGTTATTGGGGTAGATCGCCACACAGGATCTGCCGCTGGAAGCGATGACATCCATGATCATCCTCACACGATCCCTCAGGTTGTCCCTCTCGAACGCAACAGGATGATAGACGAGAATGATGTATGATGAAAATGGAATGTTGTAATGATCCTTCACTTCATCCAAACATGGCAACCCGTCACTGAGCATAATATCGATATCGGGTGACCCGATCACATGAATCGACCCTTCGATTTCTCCCAATTGCAGCAACCGGCGCTGAGCATCATTTGTTGATGCAAAGTGGATATGAGCAAGCTTCGTCACGGCATGCCGGATGATCTCATCGATCGTTCCGGAGATTTCGCCACCTTCCATGTGTGCAGTCAGAACCAGGTTGAACGACCCGGCGATCGCTCCGGCCAAGGTTTCCGGCCTGTCCCCATGAATGACAAGCATGTCCGGCTGAACCTTTTCAAGGATTGAACTCAACCCCCGGATCGTGTCGGCAACAATGTGATCGCGTCGGCCGGTTTTTCCAGGGTTTTGATTCGTAAACGGATGGATATCCGAAAATCCGTCTCGGAAAATCTGAGCCGCCGTCAATCCATAGTGCGGAACCAGATGCATACCCGTCACGGCAATGGAGCAGTTCAGATCCGGATGCACTTCAACCGCTTTCATCAGCGGTTTCATTTTGCCGTAATCGGCACGGGAGGCAGTCAGAAATAGAATCCGTTTTTGATCCATAGGCTCTCCGCGCAAGTGTCACGCTTCCGGTAGAAAATCAGTCCACGCAAGTTGTGTGTCTGCCGGTATATTACGGGCGACCCGGCGACCCAGAATCCGCTCGAACATCTCCGCTCGAATCTCTCCGGTTCCGGGTCGTTTGACCCATACATTGTGCATGGTTAACTCATCACCCTGTGAAATCGGGCACGTCGTCACCACTGATGCGAACGCAAACCGAATCGTCGGCTCCTCATCCTCCAACACCGTCTTACCGCCACCCGACGCCTGGAACACAGCCACAGAACCCCGGATCAGCTCTGAGAGATCCTTCGGGTCCATACTGATGGCGATATCCGGTCCCGGCCACGATTTATCAGAGGTAAAGTGACGCTCTAAAATACGAGCACCCAACGCAACCGCTCCCAAACATGCATAGTTATCCTCGGTGTGATCGCTGAGGCCGATGACATGATTGGGGAATGCTGCCTGCATTTGAGTAATGGCTCCCAAACGGACCAGATGGTGAGGAGTCGGATACATGGATGTGCAATGCAGCAGCGCAACCGGTACATTGAAACGCCTGAAAATCGAAACTGCACGGGCGATGGATGCCATTTCATTCATCCCTGTCGACAGAATCACGGGTTTTCCGAATTCTGCAATGTGCTGGAGCAGCGGATAGTTGTTACATTCTCCGCTCCCGATTTTAAAGGCCGGGATATCCATTGTCTGCAACCGGTCAGCCGCTTTCCGGGAAAAAGGTGTGCACAGATAGATCATTCCCAATGCCTCTGCACGCGCTTTGACGATCTGTTCTTCACCGTAGCTCAGCGCGCACCGGGACATGATGTTCCAGATGGTGTCGGAACTGTTGGCAGGAATAACCTCATTAGGTATCATCTCATCATCGACAATATGGCATTGGAACTTGACGCATTCGCAGCCCACCGCTGCTGCATCTTCAACCATCTTCAGCGCTTTTTCCAATGATCCTTCGTGATTGATGCCGATCTCCGCAATCACAAGCGGCGGATGATCATCTCCAATGATGCGATCGCCGATACGGAATTGCCGGTGCCTTGCCATGTTCACCATACTGTCCACCCTCCATCAACCACCAGGTTATGTCCTGTCATATAACTTGCAGCATCGGATGCCAGAAAAACAACGGCCCCCGCCAGTTCATCACGATCACACATTCGCCCCATCGGATTGAGCGCGGAAAAGCGTGTTAAAAATGGATCGGTATGTTTGTCGAACACACCGCCCGGAGTGAGTGAATTGACTCGGACCCCTGTTTCACCCCAACAGGTTGCCAAATAGCGCGTCAGAGCGATCACTCCGGCTTTGCTTACTGAATACGCCACCGGCTGGGAAACACCTGTGCCATCATAGATTGTGTGATTAGGGCTGACCACGCCATATTGGGATGCAACGTTGATGATCGAGCCAGTTCGCTTTTCCGTCATCATTTTACCGATAACCTGACAGCCCATGAAAACACCGGTCAAGTTGACATCGAGAATGCTTTTCCAGGCCATATCGGGAAACGTATCGAATCCATCGGAATAGCCCTCGATCCGAGATGCGTTTGTAAATCCTGCATTGTTGACGAGGATATCAACGGAGGTAAAGCGATCGCAAAGGATTTCCCGGAGTCTTTCCCAATCATTGCGTTGCGTTACATCGCATCCCACTGCGATGGATTGAACACCCCATTCCGATGTCACACACGCGGCCAGTCCATCACACCGCTCCCGCTTTAGATCGGTGAGAACAACTGCAGCGCCTGCCGCCGCCAACGCATGAGCATATACTTCACCAAGCAATCCGCCGGTTCCTGTAATAACAGCCGTTTTCCCGGTCAGGGAAAACAGGTTTTTAAATCGTTTTCGATCGATTGTCATCGTTTTTCCATCCAGCCATTGCTTCGATTACTTTCAAATCCATCTCTTCGTCGATATCCCAGGCTCGCCGCCGTGGAATTTCAACGATCTCCATGACCGCCTGCGACCAGTGTTCGAATCGATCCAGCACTTCCCGGCGAATGGCATACACAGCGGGTGACAGCCCGTAGACGACAGGTGCTTCCTGGCGATTATGCACGATTGAATCCGGCGACTTCACGATGCGATACCCGCCCTTTCTATCCGGTTCAACCATATTGAAATAGGGATTGCGGTGAGGGATGAACGCTGTTATGACCACGTCAGCAGCGGATTCTCGAAGTTTCCGTATGCACCGGGTAATATCTTCCGGTTCGCGCAGGGGAACACACAGATCGAGATCCACCAGGATCTCCACGCGGGTTTCATAGCGTCGTTCCCATTCGTCGACCAGATGTCGGAAAACCGACCATTTAGGTGTCGTATGCCCGGCCAGTTCCTGTGGTCGGAGACACGGTATAACAGCGCCGAACGTCCGTGCGGTCTCGGCAATGACGGTATCGTCGGTCGAAACAGCCATGGCATCAAGTTCCGGGCATTTGCGCCCACATTCAACCGCGATACCGATCAGAGGCTGACCGAACAACGTCCGCATCGCTTTTCCTGGCACTCCCCGTGACCCTCCCCGTGCACACACCGCTCCCAATATCATCTGCGGTCCCCTCCTCCTCTTCCATCCATATCCGGAGCCCCATCGTCGTCATGATTCAGGGGTCTGGTATGGCGCTGCGCAGTCCCAGCCATCTGCTTGGCTGCCAGCACCCATCGTAACGTTTCAGCGCCTTCTTCAATTGAGATCCGTGCCGGAATACGCCGATCAATCTCGCGCAAGACCGCCGCCAATTCCTTCCTGAATCGCGCATCTCGATCTTCGGTTGTCCATGCGATGCTTTCCAATACCGCCCCGCCGGATCCCACGGCGTGAGCGGTACGGGCACAGGCATCCCACCAGAGTGTGGCCTCGGAACACACGATCCGGCACCACCGTTTCATTGTTCTTTGCAGAGCATCCAGATGAATCATCCCAAGCGCTCCCGATTGAAATCGGATCAGGCAAGTGGCAATATCTTCTACATCCATGTCCAGCAACAACGTATCCGAAAAAGCCGATATCGTCTCGTACGGCCCCATCAACCATCGGGCAAGATCCAGTTCATGACTTAATTCAAGGAGAACCCCGCCACCCAAATCGGATCGAGCCGTAACCCCCTTCCGGTAGTCCACATCGGGTCGCCAATCAGGCAGGTACTGACCCACCTCCGCAGCAAACGCCAATGGTCGACCGAACCTTCCGGAATCAATCCAGTCTTTCAGCGCTTCGATTCCTGTATCAAATCGCATGTCATAACCAACCCATCCACAGACCGGACTCAGCGATATCTTTCTGATAAATGATTCGACTTCGTCCCATGTGTGTGACAACGGTTTTTCGATAAAAACATGACACCCGGCGTCGACTGCCTTGTTGGCTGTTTCAAGATGGAACGGTGCCGGTGTACAGACCATAATCAGGTCACCAGCTGATCGGATTGCAGCATCAAGCGAAGGAAACACCGGAACACCGGGCGCAGACGACACGGGGTCCGGACTCCGGCGAACAAATGCCAAATCGCTGATTCCAATCGCTGCAAAATTGGCCGCATGACGCCGTCCAATTGAGCCCGCGCCAACTATGATCACCCTCACAAACCCATACCCTCCCGAATCATTGTCCCGATACCCGATGCCCGGCGACCCATATCCGAAGCCGCTGTTTGCAGCGATTCCATCATGGTCTTCCTGCATGCAACCAACTCCCGTGCCCTCTCCGTCACCGTATCGAGTTCCGGCCGCAGCCATGTGGGATCGTATGCTGTACCGAAGAATGGGTGCATCAGGCGGCATAAACCATCCACTTTATGGGACGTGGTTCTGAGTGGAATCACTGGACACCCTGCCAGCGCTGCCATGATTAGATGATGATACCGCCCGGAAACCAAAAATTGAGCGCTACGCAACAGGGGAAGGAGCGTGGAATAGTGGTGATGCGGCCCAAAGAAAAAACTTCCCGTGGCTCGAGCAAGATCACGTATGATGCTCTGATCCATTCCATCCCGGGCCATTAGAACGGCGACAGGAACAACCTGTTTCAGAGCAATCAGCAGATCGTACAAACCGGTCAAGCGAATGCCACCAGCATGATACCGGCCAATACTGGAAGTCAACATGGACAGACTCATGCAAAAGTAGGATTTATTATTTACAGAACGAAGCAAATCTGTGATTTCAGGTGTTTCGTGTTCTTCTATGCGGCCAGCGGCGTAGAACACGGAATCGGGGAACAACGCAACCGGAACTTTAGGGATCCAGTCCCGGGCGTTGTCCAGGGAGCAGGGTTCGCGAACGGATGCGGCGGTCACAGCAGAAAACGTTTTTTGAACCATCGCGTTGAGGATAGGAAAAACCGGAGTCAGTGTCAGGCTACCGTTCGTAAAAAACGTATATTTTTTGAATCGCGTCGATGCTAGCCAAAGGGCGAACAGACACCGGATCGAGCTGGTATTGTTTCGGTATGTCGATCCTTCCGCGTTAAACACAACAGCATCGGAGCCACTGAGTCGCGACAGGAATTCACTGGCAAACGGCCCTCCGTGGCCTGAGCACCATTGATCCGCAATTCGTTCAAAATCATCGGCAACGGCAGGTAGAAACTCAAACGGATGCATGAACCGGCCGATAACCTGTGGGCGACGTTTGACGATCCTGCCTCCAAGCCACATCGGCCACTGATAAAACCGATCGGTTGTCCAGTGGGACATAACACTGGTATACGCCGTTTCGGGTATGGCATCGGATAGTATCCGCTTTAGCCACTCCGAGCATGCATTGGCACCCCAGTTATCATGATCCGCGGTATCGTTCAGAAATAAAATCATCGGCATAACATTGTCGCCCCTTCACCTCGATCTGATTCACTCCGCCGGATGTCCCATTGGGCGTTGGGAACAATATATCCCGGCAAATCGATATGGTGCAGATGAGGATGTTCCATCTGCACAGCCATCGGATCGGATACAGCCCTGATTTTTTCAAGTCCCGGTTGTTCAGCAACCGCTTTGACTCTCATGTCATAGATACCGGGTTTCAACCAAAGCGGAGGGATAGTGACGGATATGGAATAGGTGCCCGGTTCGATCAGGCGTGTCTGCTGAAAGAGATCGGGGGCGGTGTAGACAATCACTTCGTCTCCGGCTGTACGAAGCGTCAAGCGGAGAGATGTTCGTTCAAGGGCATGTCCGAGAGTGACAGTGAAGCGAACAACCAGGGGATCACCGATAAAGACCCGGGATCCTTGTGGTTGAATTTCAAGAGGGTGAATTTGCAGAAGGGAGCTGTTTTCATCGGATGACCTGTCGGGATCGCGTCGGAGACGGGCATAGGTTGTGAGGGCCTCGGTCACGGTTCCGGAGCATGCGAGGCGACCATGATCCAGTACGATACCATCGGTACACAACTGCTGGACAGCGGCAAGGTTATGACTCACAAACAACACAGTTCGACCTTGGCGGGAAAATGTACTCATGCGATCGATACATTTACGCTGGAATTCTGCATCACCGACTGCGAGCACTTCATCGATGAGCAGGATATCCGGTTCCAGGTGAGATGCTACGGAAAACGCCAATCGCAAATACATACCACTGGAATAATATTTTACCGCTGTGTCGATGAAGGGTTCAACTTCTGCGAATGCAACGATTTCATCGAATTTACCGTCGATCTCCCGTCGCGTCATCCCGAGAATCGCTCCGTTCATATACACGTTTTCCCGGCCGGTCAATTCGGCATGAAAGCCCGTTCCAACTTCCAACAATGCCCCCGGACGGCCAAACAACTCTGCGAATCCTCGTGTGGGATCGGTGATTCCGGCCAATATTTTTAACAAGGTCGTTTTCCCCGAACCATTCCGACCGATAATTGCCGTGATCGTGCCTGACCGGCACGTGATCGAAACATCGTCCAGCGCCCAAATGATCGGGTTTCGTTCGGCGACTTCAGCAGTCCCGGACCGATGTATCAAACGGCGGAAACCGGTTGATAGCGTATCGCCAATGGTGCGATATCCCAGCTTTCCAGCTCCAATACGATACTGTTTGGACAGGCTCACGGTTTGTATGGCAATATTGCTCATAACTCAATGCCGATGTTAAATTACATCAGCGAAATGACGTTCTACCTTCTGAAAATATACCATACCCGAAAAAAACATCACACAGACCGCTGTGACAGAAACAAGAAAAATCGGACCGGCTGCGGTTTCGCTTCCCAGCAGTGCCCACCGAAAACCTTCGATGACACCGGCCATCGGATTCAGGCCATAAAGGGACCGCCAGGGTTCGTCGAGCATGCTTCCGGGATATGCCACGGGTGTTGCAAACATCCATATTTGTGTAAGAAATGGGACGATATAGCGAATGTCCCGGTATGTGACATTGAGGGCGGCGAGCCAGAGGCCAGCGCCAAGGGAAGTCAGCATGGTGAGGAGCAAGAGCGGGAGAACCCAGATAATGCGCCAGGTTGGATAGTATCCGTAGGCAAACATCATGCCGATGAGAATGATAAAAGCGAGAGCGAAATCAACAGCTCCGGTGAGAACGGCTGCGATGGGACTGATGATGCGGGGAAAGTAGATTTTTCGAACTAGATTTGCGTTTCCGACGAGGCTTGTGGATGCTTTTGTGAGGCTATTGCTAAACAAGGTCCAAGGAGTTAATGCGGCATAGGAAAAGATTGGATATGGGATACCGTCCGAAGGAATTTTGGCAAGTCGGCCGAAAAAAATGCTGAATACAACCATGGTCATCAGGGGTTGAATGATCGCCCAGAGTCCGCCGAGGACGGTTTGTTTGTAGCGAACTTTAATGTCTCTCCACGCCAGAAAAACCAGGAGTTCGCGGAACTGGATGAGTTCGCGGAACCGCAAACCTTTCCGGGATCCGGCTTCGCGCCGGACTGGAGTCGGGCGGGATTGGGTCTTGGGTGGACTATTATCGATTTGATTTGAATGAATCGTAATCACGCGTTCCTGAACACAGGTGACCGGGAAGAGGGGAATCTTCGTCGATATCGATACAGATCATCTGACCGGGAGAAATTTCCTTGTATCGCAGGCCGCTTTCCGGACAGGTCATGACACCATTGGGATCTGGGCAGCGCAGAGGTAACCCATGCCGGCTCATCCATCCTGCGTGTTTTCCCGGAACACCGGCAATCAGAGCGTAATCGGGAACCGGTCGAGTAACGACAGCGCCAGCGGCAATAAACGCAAAGCGGCCGATTTCGATACCGCAAACGATTGTTGCGTTTGCACCGATCGTGCAGCCGCGTTTCAGAATTGTTTTTTCATACAGGGAATGCCGAATGACTTCTGAACGCGGATTGGTGACATTTGTCAATACGCAGGAGGGGCCGAGAAACACATCATCTTCGATAATGGTTCCCGTATAGATGGAAACATTGTTCTGAATTTTGACATTGGATCCGATGATGACACCAGAAGCAACAAACACATTTTGCCCGAGAATACAGTTCGAACCGATGGTGCAGTTAGCCATGACATGGCTGAAATGCCAGATTTTGGTTCCATCACCGATGGAGCAGGGCAAGTCCACAATTGATGTTTGATGGTTGAAATAACTCATCGACTGCTCCTTATTTTCCGGCACAACGCATGCTCCGTTTCCAGATTCACGGCAGCATCCTGATGCCTGATCCGATGAACGAGTTCCACGGAGGTCCGAGCATCGTCGATGCCGAAACCGTGTCCTTCCAGTGTCCGTTCGTACAGCACGGTGTGCAGGTCGGTAAATCCTTCGGTGAACTCGACTTCTTCCCCGTCGATTTCAATTGATCGGTAGGTGGTGCGGACCCCCGGTTCGGGAGAGAAAGGGAGGTATTGGTTATCGATAGACAGAAACCATCGGACATAGGCGTGATCGAGTTCGGTGAAGCCTGAGATGGTTTCTGGGTGTCGTAAGTGGAGTTCCGTTTTCTGGATGTTGCCGAAAAACCAGACCATGAGATCGAACAGATGAATACCGATATTGGTTGCCAGTCCGCCGGAGTGGGGTTCTGAACCTTTCCAGGAGGTGCGGTACCACGGTCCACGGGCGGTCACATAGGTGAGATTGACGTTATGCTTCCGGTTGGTCCGGCTGGATTGCATTTTTTCCTTGAGTCGAGTGAGTGTGGGGTGAACGCGGAGTTGGAGCACGGTGAAGACACGACGCCCATATTCCTGTTCCAATTCCTGTAATGCATCGAGATTCCAGGGATTGATCACAATCGGTTTTTCGCAGATGGCATTCGCTCCAATTCGGAGAGCCAGCCGAATGTGAGCATCGTGGAGGTAATTGGGTGAGCAGATTGAGATATAGTCGATATGATCGTCGGTGGGACCTCGCCGTTTTTTTTCAAGATACCGGTCGAACCGCTCGAATTCAGTGAAAAACTGCACATCAGAAAAATATCGGTCGAGAATGCCCACAGAATCGTGGGGATCCATCGCCGCTTTCAGGACATTTCCGGTGTCGCTGATCGCCTTGATGTGTCGAGGAGCGATATACCCTGCGGCTCCAATGACAGCAAAGTTAAGACTCACAATCTGCCTCCTTGAATGGTATGTCTGATCGAATCATGAAACGTGTGGAGACACATGTCATGATTCGGGTCTTGAATCGGATCGATGGTGCTTTTCGTAACTGGCATAGTAATCATGGTAGCCGTACGTGTATCCGGCATGCCGTTTCGCTGAAACCCGGGACAGGATAACGCCCTTAACATTACCGGCGAGTCCTTTGAGACCCTTGATGGTTTTTTCAACATTCCGGGGTTCGGTTTTGCCTGCGTAAAACACAACGAACGTGGCATCCACTTTTCGAGCGATGGTACCGGAATCGGCAAACATTCCGAACGGTGTGGAATCGATAATGATCAGCTGATACGTCTTTTTCAGTGAGGTGAGTATCTGCTCGAAGCATTCGGAACCCAGAAGTTCCGCTGCAAACTCCTGCCTTGCTCCTGCCGAGATCAGGTCCAGTTTTTCAATAGGAGATCTCTGGATGCTGACCTTTTCACTTGAACCAGCCAGAATCGCTTCGGTGAGACCGGGGGTCTGATCGATTTTGAACACATGATTGATCATCGGATGGCGATTGTCGGCATCAATAAGAAGCGTTTTGATTCCAGCCACGGCATTGGCCCGTGCCAGATTGACTGCTGTGGTTGTTTTACCCTCACCCTGCATGGTACTGGTAATCAAGATCGAGCGGCAGGTTTCCGGGAATCCGTCTCCAAGCGCAACTTCGACTTGCAATCTCAACATTCGGAATGCTTCGGCATGCGGATCGGATGAGTCGCTAAAGTCGATGAGATGAATGCGATTGTGGTCATCCCGACGAGCTATGTTTCTCTTAAACGGATTGATTATCATTGTCAGTTCCTCTCCGGAATGATACCAACCACGGGTATTCCCCAGCGGCGCTCAATCTCTTCCGGTGATCGTATTGGAGCTTTCAGGAAGTTCAAGATCAATGCCAGGCCACCCCCCAGAAACAACCCAACAAAAACAGCCATGACGATACTCCCCATCAATCCTTTTGAATCTGGATTCATCGGCATCGAAGGCGGTTCAATGACAGTGACGGTCATTTTCTGGATTTTGCCTCTCAAATCAGTTCCTTCCAATTCCGACAGCAGACTTTGATACAGTTCCGTGTTGGTTTTAACTTCACGCTCGAGAATCCGATACTGCCATTCTTTCTCGGCCATATTGTTGGCTTCCGTTTTATAATCTTCGATCTGCTGAGCCAAGACTGTTTCCTGTGCCTGCAATGTCCTGGATTGCATATCCATTGCTGTCACGAGGTTTTGCTTTTCCGCTTCAATCCGGTTACGCAGGACTTCGAGTTGCCCATCGAGATCCAGAATGGTGGGATGTTTGAGTTTAAATATCTTCAGTTTTTCCTGCTTTTGAATCATCAATTCGCTATACTGACGCAGAAAAGTCACAACCGGTTCGATTCCTTGGCTCGTGAAAGCCAGATCGGCCCGGTCCGATCCATGGGCCATTGCTTGTCGTAATTTTTCGACTTTCACCTCAATCTGTACACGTGCATTGGTCAGATCCGCCATTTCGGATGTCGCTTTCAGAACCTGTTGACTAAAGGCCATTTTCTGATCTTCAAATGAAACGACCCGAATTTCTTTTTTATAGTTCTGAAACCGTTCTTCGGCTTCTTCGACTTTCTGTTTTTGTGCTGTCAGCCGCTCGGCCATCCAGCCGATGGATTCCTGGGTTTGGAGTAGTTGGTTATCCATGAGCTGTTCTTTGAACGATTTAATCATGCCTTGGGCCATCAGGAGGGCGTGCTGGGATGAAGGTGCGCGTGTCTGAAGGGAGACGAGTACCTTGCTGGAACCTTCCCGTTGATTGCGGAGCGGAAAGAAAATCTGGTAATTGCCGGGACTGACCATGACATCCTGTCCCATTCGTTCCTGGATCCTGTGGATCACCGGGGATGAAAGCATCCACTTCTGAATCATATCGACGTCAATGGTCGTAGAAACACGATAGTATGGATTGTATTGACCGATATAGATTCCTTGATCTTCAATCAGGATCTCGGCATTTGAAGTGAAGGAATCGGACATCTGCGACACTTTCAGGACATTCAGTGCAACCGCGACAGTGATACAGAAAATGATGAGCCACTTGTATTCGATAAACAAACCTGTCAAACGATGAACGCTGAGGCTTTCGCTATCGGAAATCACCGGGTCCATGTTAATTTGATGATCAAAATTCACGTATTTCTCCTCTGAACAACCGGATGCAAACAATCATCTTCAGATCAGAAAATCGCTCGGGGTACATACACCACATCTCCAGGCTGCAGATGGATATCGCGGGATTTTTCACCGCTGCTCATTACACGTTGCAAATCAACATCGAGTGTCTTAATTTTTCCGTCTTTTTCTCGGCGTTTAACGGTCGTGCGACCGGGTGCTGCTTCCTTGGTAAAATTACCGGCTTCAATCACGGCCCGCAGAACCGTCATATTTTCGGTATAGGGTACAATGCCCGGCTTTTGAACGTGACCGAACACGTAGACTGTCTGGTTCAGATCCTGAATCGGCAGGTTTTTATCTTTGCTAAGAACATAAATCACATCACCGTTTTTAACTTCCATGGCATCGTGTTTATTTGTCATAAGCAGTTGATCGAGTCCGAGAGTAAGCGGTTTATCTGCGTCAATCCCATCACCCCGAAGCAGTGTCACCGTTTTGTTGATATCTCCGGTCGGGCCGCCGACCTGGACAATGAGGTCTTTCAAGGTGACAGAGTTTTTCTGCAACGGAATTTCTCCAGGATGCTTCACTTCGCCGATCATCAAAACCAGCCGGCTCCGATATTCCTTGATTTCCACAACGACCGTGGGATCGTTTAAATAATCCCGATTCAGAATGCCGGTCAATAACTCATCGATCTCCTCGCATGTCATCCCACTGACCGGAATTTCACTCTGCATCATCGACAACAGAATATTCCCATCGGCGGATAGAGTAACATCTTCGGAAACCTTGTAATCCATCTTGCCGAAGACGGATATTGACAGAACATCCTCAGGTCCGACCCGGTATCGGTCCGTGTCAGTTGAGCACAGGGCATTCGGTAAGCAGATGAATAAAAAAAGAGCAATCAGACGTGATCCAATCATGATCCTCCCCGCAAACATGTCTTATATTTCAAGCGTTTCTGTCAAAAGATGCTATCGAAGTAGATTGGTGAAAAAGTGAATATAAATCGACGCGATATTGTTGTCGAAATCTTGCAGGTCGTAATACGAATCCCGCTCCGCCCATTGATACATCGATCGAATGCTCATCCAATCCGTGGCACGATATGCCAGCGTGATGCCGGTTCGAATAAAATCGTCGCTCCATTCATCGTCGACGTTCTCGTAATCGAACTGCGAGTAGCGGAAAAGTAGACCTAACTCAACCCGGTCGGTGAGCAGCGTCGTGAAATCGATCTTCGCTCCCGTATCCCGATAGAACGCATTGACGAATCGTTCGGAGGAATACAATGTTGAGAAGCCCTGCACATTGATACGGGTCAATGCGCTAATAATCGTCGCGAATTCAATGGTTCCCCCCAGATTGTCATAGGTTGTTTCCCCATCAAAATCCCGGCTCTTCGGTTCATACTCCCGTCGCTCATACACACCCTTCAGCGTCAGTATCACGCTGTCGCCATACAGTGCCTGGCGAACTCCAGCAGAGAGTCGCCATCCATCATAATCGGCAAACTCCGATATCGTATCGATGTCATATTCCCTCATCCAGAATTGCGCATCGGCTAAGAACGTTGTTTGTGTGTTCAGTTCGAGATGGGTTTTGACATTGACTCCCAGTTCTTCCCAATCAGCGAAGCCGGCGTATCCTTCGAAAACAATCGGAGACTCGTCGTAATCCCGGATGTTGAACATCCCTTTGATGGTGATATTGAAATCGTCGTCAACGTGATACAGAATGGTTGGCTCGAACGAGTTAGTCCAGTAATCGTCCCGGAGTTCGGCGATTTCTGCATTTTCGATATTGTAGAGGGAATCGGCGTAGTGATCCATCAAACCGAAGGACAGGCGATCAGTGGTATTCCAGATTGTTTTGAGCATCAGATCGAAATAGCTGTAATCAGTCCGGTCGAGTTCGGGATGATCGATCTGGTACCATTCTTTGTAGAAGTCGAAATGCACCCATGTTGACGTGCGGGATGTTTCGTTCAGGAGCCGAAGGTATGGGTGAATCTGGATAATTTCATCTTCGGCTTCTTTTCCGCTGTCGCTGATTTCTTCATCGCTGAGAAGCAGGATGTTATCATCCCATGTATAGTGAACATCCAGACCACCGTAAAGCTCGAAAATCCCCGCTTGAACCGGCATCACCAGCATGGAGATGCCCACCAGAAGACTGATCAGGATCGGAGAGTGTTTCATATATTGTATCCTTTCTCGCTGCTCCGGTTCGGACTATTCAAAGTGGCTGTAAGGCTCACCGGGCGGGATGCGGGGCAGCAGGACATATCGCGGCCGGTACCCGGGCGTGGAAGGTATGCTCCCGATGATCGTTGTGACGAGCCGTGGGTCGACGGGAAGGTCCGGTTCCCTTTTTTCCGTCAGAATATCTTTTTCAACCAGCCGATCAATCGCTTCGTTGGAAGTGTAGT
>JAFGMN010000088.1 GCA_016927515.1 candidate division CSSED10-310 bacterium
ACCGCGGAATCAACCGAAACGCCCCCGACACCGCACCGCGTTGATAATACATGTTGACACGAAACCTCATGTCTCCACTGGTGCTCAGGGAAAAATCCAACTCTCGATTTCGCTCCAATATCTCCTGCTGCGTCTCGTTGATAATGCTCCAAAGCAGCTTTTTCGTATGCTGCGGCTCCAGTTTGAACCCGACTGCAGGAAGAAGATCGCCGTCAATACGAACCATCGGCGGCGAATCCGCCGTGATCAACAGGTCACTCGCCCCGACACGCGCCGCATAATCAAACAACGTTTTCATGTTTAACTTGAAATCAGCCGCATTCATATCCAACATCGGATGCTTCATACAACACTCTCCTCGCCCAATCCGTCCCCGGCATCCCCATCATCCGGCCGCCGGGAACGCGCATCAATGGAATCGATTCCCGTAAACATTCCCTGCATATTCAACCTCAGTTCATCCGGATTCGGGGAAATACGGATCGCTGTTTCAGCATCAATCCGCTGATCACGGCTCAACCGCAGCAGAGATTGATTGAATGTACACATCCCACGATCCTGGTTCTGCTTCATGATGTCGTACAACTCCGATAACCGGTTCTCGGCAATCACCCGCCGAACCGTCGGTGTTCCCCTCAGAATCTCCATGGCAGGCACCCGTCCGTTTTGTTCTTTCATCGGCAGCAATCGCATCGAGACAATGCCAACCAGCGTGTTCGCCAAATCGTGCCGAGCCTGGTTCCGACTTTCGGATTCGTAATAATTCAAAATCCGGTCGATGGATTGAACAACACCAGTGGTGTGCAGCGTCGTCAGTATCAAATGCCCCGTTAACGCCGCTGTCATCGCTGTTTTAACCGTGTCACGGTCCCGCATTTCTCCAATCAGAATCACATCGGGATTCTGCCGGACCACATGCCGCAATGCAATGGAAAACGATTTCGTATCCACACCAACCTGGCGATGATGGATAAGGCACTTGCTTTCAACATGCACAAACTCGATGGGATCCTCAATGGTCACAATATGGCCACTTCGTGTGTGATTGATATGATTGACCAACGCAGCCATGGTCGTGCTCTTGCCACAACCTGTGGGTCCGACTACCAGGATCAAGCCCATCGGAGCTTCTGCCATTTCCAGAAGCGATAGCGGAAGATGAAGCTCCTGAAGGTCCAATCGGCCGCTGGGAATGGCCCGTGCCACGAGCCCGATCTGTCCTCCATGCCGGAACAGATTGATTCGGAATCGGGTCAGACCAGGCATCGAACAGGCCATGTCCAGATCACCAGTGGCCTGAAACCGCTCCCGCGCCAACGGCGTGGCAACCGCGTCGATAAACTCCTGCATCTGCGCCGCGCTGGGAATCGGATAATCGGTCCGGACAATGGTTCCTTGAATCCGCATCGCGGGCGGGCCGTCAGTGCGCAGAAACAGATCCGAAGCGTGCGCTTCAAGCATAGCCTGAAGGTAATCTTTCAACGAGTTGAATTTTCTTTGAGACATACTCAGCCGTCTCCCTGATCGTACAGAATCTGACCTCTAGACACGTCCGGGATCCACCTCCAGACCGAACGGCGCCAGCACGCGGCGCAAGACTCCCTGCACCTTGGAAATCCCGACACCATAATTGGTGATCGGCACATTCCGGCGCTGGCACTCCCGGATTCGACGGATCATTTCCATCCGGTTCAACATGCATGATCCGCAATGAATCACCAGCTTGTAGTCTCCAAGATTATCCGGAAAATCATATCCTGTCGATACATCGAACTGGAGATCTCTGCCGGAGTATTGTGTAATCCACCGGGGAATTTTTACGCGGCCGATATCATCAGCCTGAACATGATGGGAGCAGGCTTCGGCCATCAGCACTCGATCGCCGTCGTGAAGCCGGTCAATTGCCTGAGCGCCGTTGGCGAGAATGGCGAGATCGCCTTTGTGCCGGGCGAACAGGATTGAGAATGTTGTCAACGGAACACTGTCGGGCGTATCGCCAGCGACTTTGAGAACCACCTGGGAATCGGTGATAACCAGGGCGGGTGGAACGCTAAGGTTTCTAAGAGCGGCCTCGAGTTCACGTTCCTTGACAACGACGGCAACGGCATCACCGTCGAGGATTTCCCGAATGACCTGTACCTGCGGCAGAATGAGCCGGCCTTTCGGCGCTGCAAGATCGATGGGTGTCACAAGCACCACCGTGTCGCCTTCGGTAAAGAGATCGCCTGCCAGCACAGGGTCTTCTCGCAGTTCCGGTGGTGCCATTTGAATCACGAGGTGTTTCAGTTCATCGACCCCCGAACCGTTCATTGCGGAGACGCCGATCCAATCGATACCCCGATCTGTGCAAAACTGGATCGAATCCAATTCGATGGCTCCCCGATCCATTTTGTTGAACACCACCACGCACGGAATAGCCAGCGCACGGATCTGATCGATCATCGCGACGTCCGCAGGGGTCAACCCGCTCTGTTCGGTCACCATGATCGCCATGTCCGCCCGCCACAAAATCTTCCGGGTCGCACGCATACGTTTCTCACCCAATTCCCCGGTATCGTCCAACCCCGCCGTATCATAAAAGGTCACGGGACCCACCGGTATCAACTCGTAGGGTTTGGCTACGGGATCGGTGGTTGTTCCCGGCACATCTGAAACAATCGCGGTTTCCTGCCCGGTTAAAGCGTTGATCAGCGATGATTTGCCGGCATTCCGTCGTCCGACGAGGGCAATAATGATCCGGATTCCACGGGGAGCGGTTTTCATTGGAATGGATGCACCTCCTTACCAATGATTTTACGAATATCGACACGGGGGATCGTCATTTTTCAGCGATGGATCGAAATCCGAAGGTTCAAATCCCAGTTTTTGCATTCTGCGCGGCGACAGAATATCGAGAATGGCTTCCCGGCTGGCGAGTCCCATGTCGCAACATGCATCCACGACCGGAACTCCCTTTTCGGTTGCATACCGGACCGCTCTCTCGACCGTTTCGTAACCCAGAAACGGTACCAGTGCCGTGGCAACGCTGTGACCGGTCATCAGGAGTCTGTAGCACTGGTCCGTATCGGCTTCGATCCCCGTCACGCAAAGATCCCGGAATAGCCGGGACACCCGCAGAAGTATCTGGAGCGACTCCAGGATATTCCAAGCCAACAACGGCATGAATTGACTCAACTCGAGATTACCCAATGATGCGGCCAGGGTTACAGCATAATCGTTGGCCATCACCTGGAGTGCTGCTTGGGCAACCATCTCGGGAATCACCGGATTGATTTTGCCGGGCATGATCGTTGATCCGGTCTGTCGGATTGGCAACCGGATTTCCGCCAGACCCGCATGCGGTCCCGAAGCCAGGAACCGCAGATCGGTTGAAATTTTCAATAGGTTCGAGGCATATGTTTTCAGCATTCCGGATGTTTCGACAAAGGAATCCTGATTCTGCGTCGCATCGACGAGATTCTCACATCGAGACAGATTGAGACCTGTCATTCGGCGCAGATGATCCGCGACGCGCAGGATGTAATCCCGGGGGGCACCCAAGCCGGTGCCAATGGCGGTTCCCCCGAGATTAATCTGCTTGATCCGTTCACGGCACTTGAAAATGCGCCACCGGTCCCTGGCAATGGCCTCCGCATACGCACCGAACTCCATTCCCAGCGTCATCGGAACGGCATCCTGCAATTGCGTACGCCCCACCTTTACGACGTCTCTGAACACGGTTTCCCGCTCCTGAAAACTCTCCTGCAACCGGGCCACATCGTTTTCAAGCCCCTTCAGCAGGCGCATGACAGCCACCGTGAGACCGGTTGGAAACACGTCGTTCGTGGACTGATGCATATTTACATGGTGGAGCGGATGCACGCGGTCGTAATCGCCTTTTGCTCCTCCAAGGACCTCGATGGCACGGTTGGCAATCACTTCGTTGAGATTCATATTCGTCGACGTGCCGGCGCCGCCTTGGAACGGATCGACAATGATCTGGTCATGGAATCGGCCCTGAATCAGATCGTCGCATGCCCTCAGAATCGCATCGCCGATGACCGGATCGAGATGCCCCAGATCCATGTTGGTCCTGGCACAAGCCGCCTTGACCTGTGCCAGGCCGGTGATGAAAACACCCGGCCATCGATACCCGGATACGTCGAAATTGTCTTTTGCCCGACCTGTGTGAATTCCCCAGTATGCATGGCCGGGGATGGTCAGACTGCCGATGCCGTCCCGCTCGATCCGATGATTCATGCGGTTTATTTCAGCAAGTCCTTCACCCAATAGGTGAGGTTCTGTTCTAACTCGGGTGAAAATCCCTTCATTTCATACCGGATATGACCGTCTTTATCGATTAAGCAAATGTACGGAATACCGCTGACTTTGTAATTCTGTGCCACGGTATCACCGTCCATGAGAAGGGTCATCGAAAACTTCCGATCGGTAAACATTTTTTTCGCTTCATCCGGTTTGCGTTCCCATGTATTGATTGAAAAGACCTCGACATGTTCCGGCTTTTCGTTTTTGCACCATTCATCGAGTTTGGGCATGGCCATCATGCAGGGCCCACACCATGTGGCCCAGAAATCCAGGACAACGACCTTTTTCCCTTTATAATCGGCCAATGCATACGATTTCCCGGTGGGGTCCGACAGAGTCCATTCCGGAGCGGGGAGATCGATCTTGAGGGCGACAGCATCCTTGCTGCGCTGGGCATCCCCGGCATCCCAGTTTTCCTTGACCTTCCCTGTGATCTCCGCCCAGCGAGGATCCGTCCGATATGCTGTGAAGTCCGTGTCTTCCGCGATCAAGACCGTATCGGAAAAACCTTTGGCGATCGCCAGGTTCAGATGCTCAAAGACGGCATCTGTCGCACCCTTCAGGGCACAGATCGCCGCCAGATTATACAGGTTGTCGGCATTGTCGGCATACTCGGGTTTGGCTTTGATATGCGCAATGGCCTCGTCATACGCGCGGCCGTACACCAGCGCATACCGCACCATGCTATCCGTCATGTCAGCGCGCTGGTTTTCCTGGACGGCGCCCCGAGATATCCACAGGTCTACGTATTTGTCGATATATGTTTTTCCTTCGTCTATCCGCCCCATGCGAACGGCTGCCACCGCCAGATGAGAATAGTCGATCCAGTCGGCCCCCATCGCTTCACCCTCTTTCATGTATTTATACATGTCATCAGGATGATTTTTATACGCCGCGTAATATGCCATATACCGCGTGACGGGATTAACATACTCACCGGCATCTTTCCACTCTTTGATCCGGACCATTTTGAGGTTATCTTCATTAAACCCGTCTTTCAGTCGCTTGAGATCTTCATCCGATGGACCGCTTCGACCGGGCCGGTCTCCAAGCGGTTCTCCAAACAACCACGTCGTATAGGTGTCGAACAACAGCGCATATCCATCAAACGCGTTGGCATCGGCCGCAATCACCTGACGGGCACTCGCAATCCGATCCGCCAAATTCTTCTTCGCTGCTCCCTCAAAATACCGAAGACGGCCGACGCTGGCCGGATCGGCTTTCATCGATTCCAGGCACGCCCGGGCATCGTCTCCGGCATTGGCTTCCCACATTTGATATACACCTTGAGCTAATTCAAGGTTAGGAGCATTCTTCACGAAATCGGAAAAGACCGCATTGGCTTCCTCTGTCGATCCCGAGGCGCGCAATTTCGTGAACAGGTCATCCTGTGAGTATTTATCCGCGAGGCATAGTCCGCTGGCCAGAGCAATCAATAGCACCATCACAGAAAATTTCTTCATCGTTCCTCCTTGTCTTTAAAACAACACCGAAAAGCATTATAGTAATAAAGGCGCTTTATTTTCCATGTGTTTTTCATAGGGAGTGAATTCGGTATGCGGACATGCAGTGCGTTTGTAATTGCGAGCATCCTTGGGTTCATGGTGGGATGCAGCGAACATCCCCTTTCCGGCGATGTTCCGGAAAGCAGCGACCGGGTGAGTGCACCGGATCAGCCCACGCCCGAACCGCCGTTGCCGGATGTGATGATCACATCTCGGGAACAGGCCCTTGCAGCGCTGAATCATCGAGATCTGCGAATCCGGTGGCAGGCGGTGGGGTTTATCCGGGCGCATTCGGCATCCGCAATGGCGGATTTGACGGAAGCGATGAACAGTCCCCATGAAGATGTCGTCTGTGCTGCTGTGGCTGGTATCGGTGCGATCGGTCCCGCCGATGCGGCGCTTCCCATCCTCGTAAATGCCCTCGATCACCCGCAGGCAACCGTTCGCACCGAAGCAGTCATCGGTCTGGGACAGTTGGGTCCTGCAGCGGCATCCGCCGTTCCGGCGATCGAAGCGCGCATGAATGGGTCCGATGCCCGGTTCCAAGAGAAAGCCCGGGAATCCCTGGTAAAAATCAGGCCGTAAGATGCACGCGGACAATATCAAAACCATCCCGTCCACACACTATACGATCCCGGCAATGGCCTATCGCGTGTGGACCGACCTGAATGGAATCATTCTCAGGGTCAGCGGCATCCCCTGGGCGGATAAGCTTCAACTCCTTCCCGGGACACCGCTGGTGAATTCGTTTTCTTCCGCTGATCACGACGCGTTTTTTTCGTTAATCCAAAACATCAAACGGCATCACTATCTGGAAACCTGCACCGTAACCATGGGCGCGTTTCCATGCCGGCTCACTGCGACACCCGAAACAAACTCCAAACGACTGACCGAAATCGCATTCACCCTGTCCAACAACGAACCTGCGGATACTCTCAGCCTGGATACCGCCGCCTCGGTTCAGATTGTACAAAGCCTCCTGTCAAACCCGACCATCTGGCTGGATGTTGTCCGGTTGACGGATGCCCGGATCCTGTTATGGAATAATGGCGCTACGCATATCAGCGGATATACTCGCGAGGAAACGGTAGGGGCCGGTGTGGTATGGGGATGGTTGTATCCCGAGACGGATTACCGGATTTCCAACTGGCATCTATTGATGGAAAACCTGGAGACGCAGGGAATCAGCGAGATGATTTCGCGGATTCGATGCCGGGACGGTTCGGATAAAATCATGGGGTGGACATCCCATTTTCTGAGGAGTATGGGGAGCCGACCGGAATCGATTGTCACGCTGGGATTCGATCTAACCCGGGAAACCCATTACCGCAATGCCCTTTCATCGAGTGAAGAAGAGTACCGGGCACTGGCGGATAACAGTCCGGATCTGATCGCCCGGTTCGATCAGCAATACATCTGCACCTATACCAATGCGCCGACATCCCCGTTCAATCCGTTCGGTATAACACGGGAATTGATCGGGCAGACGCCCGCTGCCGGGTTATCGAATCCGGATGTAGCAACCAGTCTCGAGAACCGCATTCGACAATGTTTCAACAGTCGCACAATTCAATCGTTCGAGATTTCCACGAATCCCACGAAGGGGACCAGTGTATTCGAAGTGCATATTGTGCCGGAAATGAGTCCCGAAGAGATCATCCGGTCAGTACTCGTCATTTCCCGTGATATTTCCATTCGGCGCTGGAGCGAAAATCGGTTACGAACAGCGGAACGGTTCGAAGCCGCCGGTCGGGTCGCCTGCGAGATCACGCACAATATTAACAACCGTCTGACGGTACTGAACGGGAAACTTGAGATTCTCAAGCGCCGGCTGATCAGCCAGCCGGATATCGTATCGCTCATCGACGAACTGCTGACAATATCATCCCAAGCATCCGGTGAAATACGCGATACCCTGGCCATGGGTCGCTCCACCGAAATCCAGGCTCCGGTGAACGTCATCCGGCAGCTTGAATCGATTCTCGATCAGGTTGGATCGTCTTCCCACGGCAAAATTCGTTTCGAGCATCATTCCACCAGCACCGACGCCGTTGTTTTCGGATCGAAACAGCAGGTCGAAAACTTGCTGCTCAATCTGGTCATCAATGCCGTCGATGCCATGCCCGATGGCGGCGTTCTCCGGGCAGCCATCCAGAAAATCCACCTGTCAATCAACGATCCCCGGTCCACTATCTGGAATCTGCAACCGGGCAATTTCATCCGAATCGAAATTTGCGATACCGGAACCGGTATTCCGGAATCGATCCGGAACAAGATTTTCGATCCACTGTTCACGACGAAATCGCATCGGAATGGCTCTGGAATGGGTCTGGCTACGGTATACTCAATCGTGACAGCAATGAAAGGTGCAATCGATTTTATCAGCAGCGAGGGGCAGGGTAGCTGTTTTATCGTGCTGCTACCCGAATATCGTCTGGCTTCTACCAGTGTCGAACGCATCGAACTCCAGCCGGGAACAAACCCTCGAGCAAACACGGGCATGCACATTCTATGGGTCGATGACAATCAGACCGTCCTCGATGTCGCCGTCGAAATGGCCGAAACACTCGGGCATCACACCACTGCTGCGCTGGATGGATTCGAGGCCGTCAAACTGTTCCGTATCGCACCGGATATGTTTGATTTCGTGGTTCTCGACGTGCATATGCCCGGAATGAACGGGTGGGATACGTTCATCAAGCTGCTGGAAATCAAACCCGATGCGACGGTCGTCGTCTGCACCGGTCGCGGACTCAGCAGCGAAGCGGATAAAATGATTCGTCACGGCGCGTATACCATTCTGCATAAGCCATTTACGGCGTCGGATTTGAACGACCTAATGAACGCTATCGCACGATCCGGTTGACGATATACCGCCACCCCATGACCGCATACCGGAAAAAATCGCTCCATGTGCGGATGGAGCGCAGGACTTTCGGAATTTTCCGGATAACTGAAAAATGCTGCATCTTCGCCCATTCGAAGAGAATATCGGAGATCTGAGTCCAAGTCAGCCGATCGAGGAAAATCGGTACATTCCCTTGAGCAGATGCCAGCGTCTTGACATCGTTTCGATCCTGGTACCAGCGGAAATCCGGCGGCAGCGTTCCATTCCGGCGCGCCGTTTCCTCCAAATCCGTTCCGGGATAAACGTGCAGAAAGGCCATGGAAACATGAGCCCTTTCTTTGAACGTCCGGATTAGCGACACCGTCGCCTGCGCCTCCTCCCACGTTTCCGTCGGATGGCTAATAATGAAAAACGGGTTGGCCACAACATCCAGCTCCCGGCACCATCCATACAGCTCATGCACCTTCTCGAGCTTCAGATTCTTCCGGATCACATCGTCCAAAATTCGCTGGGAACCTGACTCCACGCCAAACCCGATGGTGTAACAACCCGCCGTTTTCATCCGCTCAAGCAATTCCCGGCTCATCACATCCACCCGGACTTCACAGAACCACGGCATCCGGTCCAGCCCTCGCTCAATCATTAAATCACACAACCGCTCCACCCGCCGCGGATTGGAATTGAACGTGTCATCGAAAAACCAGAACGCTTCCGCTCCCTGCTCCCGAACCATCGCCTCCATTTCCGCAATAATGTTTTCCGGTGACCGCATCCGAACCGTTCGACCCCACACTTTCGGCGTTGCACAAAAATTGCAATTCGCAGGACAGCCCCGGCTTGTCATGAGATTGGAGAATCGTTTAATACCGTGGCCGGGAACATCGAACCTGAAATTGTATGTTTCCGCAGCCGGGTAGAGGTGACGAGCAGGAAACGGCAACGCGTCAAGGTTCTGAATGCGGAGCGCCGGTCCGGTATCGACCAGGGATCGGTCGGTGCTGCGGAAAACAAGGCCGGGGATCCGTCGCAGTCCAGCATCGCCACCTTGGGCTGCCAGGCAGTCCGCCAGCAACGGCATCGTTGTTTCCCCTTCACCCACGACAATGGAATCAAATGCCTCGATACCTTCCAGCGTATCGTGCGCCGCCAGCGACGCATGGGGACCTCCACCGGTCACGTGGCATCCGGGGAGCGTTTCGCGGATCAGGCGAGCCGTTCTGAAGGCCTCAAACCGGTTTTCCGTCGTAAACGTGATCCCGGCAATGTCCGGACGAAACGCCATCAGCTCACGGACGATCTCCCGATCGGTCATTCGCGCGACATGGGCATCGAGAATGGCAACGGAATGAGCGGATTGTTCGAGCGTTGCCGCGACATATCCGATACCCAGCGGAGGCATCAGGACGCCGCCGGACCATCGCTCGGCATAATACCCCCCGGGGGGAACAATTAACAGAATCCTCCGGTTCTTCATCCTGCCGGACAGTATCGCCCGGCGTTTTTTTTTGCAAGTGAGCCGACGGAATCCGGTTTCAGACGGCCTTTCGGCCTGTATCTTGCTTGCGAAGATCTGATGGAGGGTGAGTGCGGATGAACAGGGGGTCATATGAAACAGTTTTTGCATCAGATCACATATTACTGGTTTCTTACAGCATGTTTTGCCGGCCAGATCCAGGGAACTCCGGTGACCGGCGCTGCGGGAAGTCCTGGCGCTGCACGAATTCAAAATACTGCAGGAATTGACATCGAACGGACGCTTCCCGTTTTGTGGCGGGGTCCGGATTTCGTCCTCATATTACCCGGCTCCCATCCCGCAGCGATCACCTTGGTCGAACCTGATCCGGATCGTTCCCTGTATCTCGTTCAGGAAACGCTGGAAAAACTCCGGTCCCATTTCCCCTCGGCAAACGTGATCCCGATCGATCACCGCACCTGCTTGATGGAGGTACCGGAATCAACGGTCTGGACCCGGCCGCTCCCCGAATCCGCCGTCTATCTCGGATACCCCGGACCCATCGCAGATTCTCGGGTACCCACCGCTCTCCCCATGGATATCAGCCCGAACGCCCGGATTCAGGCATGGGTCGATGCCGTGGATCCCCTCCAACTGATGGCGGACCTGACCACCCTGACCGATTTTCAAACTCGGAATTCGTATACTCAGGGCTGCCGTGATGCCGGAATCTGGCTGGGCGATACATTCACAAATCTCGGCTACAGTGTTTCTTTCCAGGAACATGACCGCCAGATGGCTCCCAACGTGATCGCCGAACGTCGTGGCGTTTCACTGCCGGAGGAGATCGTCATCCTGTGTGGCCATTATGATTCGATTTCTCTGCAACCCCAAACCCTGGCACCTGGAGCCGATGATAATGGCACGGGAACAGCGGCGGTTGTGCACGCCGCACGGATTTTCGCCAATACATTCTTCGATCGGACCCTGCGATTCATTGCGTTTTCAGGCGAGGAGCAGGGACTTCGCGGAAGCCAGGCGTATGCACAGGCGATGCTCGACGCCGGTGAACAGATCATCGCGGTGATCAATCTCGACATGATCGGATACGTGGACTCCATGCCCGAGGAACTCGAGATCATCGGCAACGAATCCTCCAGCAATCTCGTGGGTCTGTTCGCCGATTGCGCCGCCACGTACACCGACCTGCCGGTTCACACGCACATCGACGGGACCGTTACCGCTTCGGATCACGCATCGTTCTGGAGCCGTGGATATACGGCGGTGTTGGGGATCGAGGACAATCCCATTGTATATCCATATTATCACAGCATTGACGATACCGTGGACAAGATCAACGCTGATTTCCTGACCCGCGTAACGCGGTCCACGGTCGCCGTGACCGCCCATGCCGCCGAGCCGGTGGCGGAATGGGTGTTTGTATTCGATGCCGAATGGGATGACAGTGGTGGCGACGGCGATGGATACCTGGATCCCGGAGAAACAGTGGATGTTATTGTCAGCATCATGAACAATTCGCCGGTGGTATCGGGTCCCATCAGCCTGACGATGCTCTGTCTGTCCGGCAGCCAGTATGTCACGCTGAGCACCAACTCTGTGACGATCCCGAATCTTCTCCCCGGTCAGCAGATCCGATACTCCGAAGAACCGTTCGTTGTGCAGGTTCGATCCACCGCACCGGAATTCACGGAGTTGACTTGTATCATCGCTGTGCAATGCGAGGCCCCTCACAGTTCCGGATACTTTTTTTTCGGAACAGCGACCTCGTATGAATGGAATGATGCCGTCATTTCTTTCCCGATGGATACATCACCGGGTTGGACAGCGGATAATCCTGTCTGGAGCTGGGGAGAGCCCCAGGGAATGGGTGGCGGCTCGAACGGTAACCCGGATCCCGATGCTGGATTCACGGGTCAAAACGTTCTCGGGACCAACCTGGCAGGTGATTACCCGCCGAATATATACGCGACGGTAACCAGTCCGGTTCTGGATTTGACGCAGGTCCGGGATGCGGAGCTGTGTTTTTACCGGTGGTTGAATGTCGAAGCGCCGTTATATGATCGGGCTCGTGTCTGGATCATCACCGGTGAAGGAACCCAGCAAATTTGGGGCAATTCGACGGAAGTTACCGATTGCCAATGGATGCCGGTCTCGATACCGATCGGAGACTGGGTCGACGGCCGCGATGACGTTCGGATTGCTCTTTCCCTTCAGACCGATGACGGGTGGGAGTATTCGGGGTGGAATATCGATGATATCCGCATCGCCGGTCTCGCTCCCGGAGACCCTTTCCCGACACCGACGCCGTCACCGGAACCCAACACCGCCGGAATACGGATTGTCATGCCGGACCGATCTCTTGAGCCTGGAGACGCGTTTCGGCTCGACGTGGAATGGTGGAACGACTCCCCGATATCATGGTCCCCGGTTGCCGTGTTTCTGATCCTCGACGTCCACGGCGCTTACTGGTTTTGGCCCGGTTGGACCAGCCAGGCGGATCATGAAACCTGGAATCTTCCATCCGGAACCCCCGTTCTGCGCATGCCGGTGCTTAATTTCGTCTGGCCCGATATAACCGGTCCGTCAGACGGATTGAAATTCTGGGCCGCCATGACGCCCCTCGATGCATCCCATATTATCGGCTCCTACGACTTCGCGGAATGGTCATACCAATAAATGCACGAAATGCCCGCTCAACCGTCTCCTTCCCCATGACCGGGATCAACTGACCGGGATCAACTGACCGGGATCGAATCGAAAGGGTCTGATTAATGGAAGAGCGGGCACGGAAACACGCGGATCAACGGCCGACTTCAGCACAGGCGGCTATCCGGGCAAACCGTCCGGGAATACCATGGGTGATCGCAGTAACATGGATCAGCTTCCTGTTGTTCGAAGGAGCGGTACCGCGGGTTGTTGCCGTCGATTTCTACATCGATGCCGAGCGCGGTGACGATGCTTTCAGTGGAATGTCGTGGGAAACCGCCAAGCGGACATTGGAGGCTGTGTTCGAGAATACCCTGGCACCGGGAGATCGGCTGCATGTGGCACAGGGAGTATATCGTGAAAGCGTAACGATGCTGCCCGGGATCGAAATGCTCGGCGGCTATGCCTCTGGGGGTGGGGAACGAGCGTCAGCTCTGTATCCATCCGTCATCGATGGCGAAGATACCCGGCGATGCGTTACGGGTGCTGATGGGGCCCTGCTGGACGGATTCGTTCTGACCGACGGCCGAGCGCCGCAAGGAGGCGGAATGATTCACTCCAGCGTAACGATGCATGTACATGATTGTGTGATCCGGAATTGCGTCACCACCGACGGTTCACCGCATGGCGGGGGCGGCATGTATTTTTTCCTGTCATCCTCGCTGGTTACGCAATGTGTGTTTGAAAACAACCGGTCGGAACTCGACGCATCCAGCAAGGCAGCTGAAGCTGTTGGTGGAGCAGTGATGTGTTGGGCGGCATCGCCATGGATACATGGATGTACGTTCCGGAACAATCAGGTTGTTGAAACACCACAGACCGCGTTGTGTTTAGGTGGAGCCATTTGGGCGAGCGCCAGTGCACCGGTGATTGTTGACTGTTTATTCGAGAGTAATTCAGCGGTGACCGCCGGTGCGGTGGGTTGGTGGAACCGGTCGACGCCCGTCGTGGAAAACTGTGTTTTCGTGAACAATGTCGCTGACGCTGCGGGAGGAGGGGTTTGTCATATTTATAATGAGAGTAGCATCCCCGAAACGGAAAGTTGGGTTCGCGACTGTCGCTTCACTGGAAATCGCGCGGACACAGGGGGAGCGATTATGATCACCCGCAACAATCGCGTCGTTCTTTCCAACTGCGTATTCGAAAACAACTCGGCCTGGCGGACAGGATCCGCCGTAGCGGTGGAGTCATCGTCGATGGTGAATCTGCACCATTGCACTGCCGCGTTCAACCGAATAGACGGCGACGGAGATGCCGGAGGATGTATCGCGATCGACGCTACCAGCAGCATGGTGATGGAACACAGCATCATCGTTTTTAACGCCGGATCCTTCGGAGTGGAACTGCAGGATGGTGGGGACCCGTTGAACCAGGAGGTGATTAATTCCAACGTATACGGGCATCCGGTAAACGTCAGCCCGAATGCCGTGGATCGTACCGGCTGGTTCGGGAACATCTCCGTCAACCCCCTGTTCATCGATGATCCGGACTATCCGTTCTACCTGTCCGATCCGGCCACCGGTGATGCGACTCAGACAGCCATTGGCCGATCACCCTGTATCGATGCCGCCGGACACGACGTGCCGGGATACCCTCAACAGGACCGGTCGACGCGGACAGATCGGGTTCCCGACAGAGGACCTGCGGATATGGGAGCCCACCGCCCATTTCCCGGTCCTTACCTGGTTGCTTCATCACCGTTTTCAGGGCAATATGCCGTGCCTGTCGATGCGGATATCCGCGGACGGCTCATGCAATTACCCACCCACGTCTCCACCGGGGATATCACTGTCACCATCAACGATATCCCGATTCCGGTCGAGCTGACTCCGATTTGGAGCGGTTTCGAGTACCGGGTGGCAACGATCGAACCTCTACAGGCCAACACCGATTACCGGCTTATCTTTTCCGTGGCGTTTACGTTGGGAACCCGTGATTTCGAGAGTTTTTTTTCTACCGGTCCGGAACCGGAACAACCCGATCCGCCGACTGGAACCCATCTTACATTGAATTTTCCGATGGTTGCGCAGCTGTATGGTGCAGGTGATCGTGTGGATATCCTGTTGGATGCAATCAATCCATGGTTGAACCCCGTCCCGGTTGATGTTCATATTGCGCTGGTTTACGGAAGTGACGCTTTTATTTTCCCGGAATGGGATCAGCAACTCCATCCCATGCAGATTGAACTGGATCCCGGCGACCGGCACACCATCGAAATTCTATCCTTCATCGTGCCCGATGGAATTCCTCCGGGCGGCCCATTCGTTTTCTATGGCTTGTGCACATTTCCCGGCGAGATCGTCGTAACGGGAGATATCGCGATGTGGTCAATGGAATTTATTGACTGAGATACCGACCCAACGCGTCGGCCGTCAGTGGATGACCGGTCATGTGGCGAATTTTTTCGCGCCAGGGTATCCAGCCGGCGGGACCAATGTAGCCTTCCTGCAGAAAAGCGAACATCCCCGGATGCGGATAATGCCCCAGCCGTGACTGCATGGCTTCAATTGTTTGAAGAGCCATGACCTCCATCATCAGGTAATTCTGATTATAGAGCGGATGGGTGGTATACAGCGTGTTGCCAGCCCAACCGACGTCCTGGGGCATGGAAACACCCATGTACTTTTCATATAGGTCCCGCAAACACCCCCGCAGATCCGATTCGCCACGATACGCAGCCCACTCCAGTTCGCATGCAACGGCAATTGACCGGAACCAATTTATCCGGAAAAGCTGGCTGCGTCGGCGAATATTATCTACATCCACTGGCGTCATTCGCAGCAGATGGATCAACACCGTTTCGGTTTGCATGAGATGCTCGTAAATACCTGCGATGCCTTCCCAGAAAAACGGCGGATCCGCCTGGGCAACAAGGAAGGATGAAGCGTCGAGTCCGGCAGCCTGGATGCCGTGACCGAATTCATGGAAGAGCGTATCGTAGCTCATAAACCCATCCCGCGGGTTGGACAGGATCCGGATATCGTGGTTGTATCGAATGGGGATGCACAATCCGCCGTAGGGTATATCTTGAACGACAACCTCGATGGGAAGAACATCAAGATCGCCACCGCATGCTGCGAGTGCCTCTTTAAAGACAGGAACGATCCGGTCCTTTGGAAATCGATGGGACGGAGGCGATGGCAGGACGTATTCCAGACAATACGCGATATCCCAGGGCATCAACCGGTCAACCCCCAGTTCCCGTGCTGCGGAAACGAGGAACTCGCGCCAACGATCCTCCGTCATCTCTCGGATCGTTTCAAACAAACGACGCAGCTCCTGTTCAGTCAATTCCTGGTTCTCTAGACCCAACGCTACATAATCGCAATATCCCAGGGTCCTGGCCAGTCGATTCCGGGCTGCCATCAACTCAAGAAGATCCGCTTCAATCATCTCATCGAGAACTTTGCCCGCAGAGTATGCTGCCTGACGTGCTGTTCGATCGGGATCGGATTCCAGTATTCGGTTTCGTTCTCCTCGGCTCACCGTACGGCCGTCAATCGTCGGTTGAAATCCGATAATCCGTTCCTCGATCCGCTGTGTCTGAGTGAACAGGGTGTCATCATAGGTCACGTGCGCCTGGAGGAAACTGCGCGCACACATCGTCAATCGGCGGTGCAGACGCTGGTCTGTCACCTTTGGAAGCCAATCGTCGACAGCGGCGCGGATCGATTCGTCGAGCATTGTTTCTCCGAGGGCGGCATTGAGTACGGCCATATCTTCGAATGGCTGCCCTGTCAATTGATTGAAATGGGCCAGACTCATCCGACGCGAATACTCCTCCACCCGGACATCCACCTGGTCAAGACGTACAATCAGGTCATGAATTGTCGCTATCGGTCCTTGCATGAACCCCTCCTTCCGGACAAGTTTCTTGAAAACGGATACTGCTCCCGTGGCGGAACAAAGACAAGAAATGCCAACGTTTCACCGTCGGTGCGAGTGTATCATATCACCGCGCATCTGGTTGAAAACAATTTGCACCTTTGAGTGTGAATAGGTATCACATGAAAGAGGAACGTCGGCGGACAGGAGGTGATCCATGACAGCAGTTTCCAAGCGAATGAGTGAACTCGGCACCGAAAACGCGTTCGTTGTGCTGAACGAAGTGAAGCGATTGCAGGCCCAGGGTCATGAGATACTGAACTTTTGTATCGGGCAGCCGGATTTCTGCACACCAGCACATATCTGCGAATCGGCAAAAGCCGCAATCGATTCATGCAAACACGGCTACACGCCTTCCAACGGTATCCCAGCACTCCGGACCGCCGCCGCCCGAATGTTCAGCGATACCCGACACATCGACATCGCTCCGGATGATGTCGTCATCGGATGCGGTGGAAAACCATTCATTTGGTATTCAATCTTTGCACTTACCGATCCGAATCAGGGTGATGAGGTCATTTATCCTAATCCCGGATTCCCGATTTATCAATCCATGATCCGCGGCCTGGGTGCGGTCCCCGTCCCAATCTATCTCCGGGAGTCGAACCATCTCAATTTTTCGATTGATGATCTCACCGCCGCCATTACGCCGAAAACCAAGCTGCTGATCCTGAACTCGCCGCACAATCCGACAGGAAGCGTGATGAGTCGAAAGGCGATGGAAGCGGTGGCAGAGGTGTGCATCGATCATGACATCTGGGTTCTTGCCGACGAGGTTTACAGTCGCATTGTATTCGATGCACCGTTTTGTTCCATTGCGTCGGTACCGGGTATGATGGAGCGAACGATCATGCTGGATTGCGCATCAAAAACGTATTCCATGACGGGATGGCGCATCGGTTATGCCGCCAATCGCCTTCTCGCACCGTTTTTTACTCGGCTGATCACGAATTCGGATAGCTGTGCTCCGATTGTTTCCCAGGAAGCGGTTGTCACGGCGATCACCAGTGATCAGAAGACTTCCGATGAAATGGTCGCCATTTTCAAACGGCGGAGAGACCTTTTTATGGAAGGTTTCCGGAGTATTCCCGGATTGACATGTCATTCTCCCGGTGGAGCGATCTATGTCTGGCCCAATGTCACGGAAGCGTGCCGGATCACGGGTTGCAACGATTCCGATGAGTTCCGTAAACGCCTGCTCATGGAAAGCGGTGTGGCGTGCCTGGCAGACATCCATTTTGGACCGAGGGTACCCGGTGAAGGCCAACATCTGCGATTCTCCTGTGCATCTTCTTCCATGGAGATTGGCAGGGGACTGGAGAAGATCGATGCATTCGTCAGGAAACATATGTAAGCGGATCGCGTGGATCGCCGGATTTTTCCTTCTTAGCACAGGGGAAGTGCCGGTACGGAGCGATGTAGAAAAAGCGTTAGAGATTCGGTGGCGGTTTCCGCAGGAGCGATTTTGGGAATATCGCCTCGTGCAAACGGCGCGTATTCAGAATTATTATCCATCCGACCCAGAGAAACCGGATCGTCGATCACCGGTTCACACTGAAACCACTCAGGGAGTTATCTCACTGAAAACGCTTGACGATGGAAATACATATGGTGACATCGTTCTCGAATTAAAGGATATCCGCGAAAAAAATCAATCGCTTTTACTTTCGGAGGCCCAAAAGATTCCTCAAAAAGTATGTCGTTTCATCATGTCGGCTGATGGCACAATGGAACAGTACAGTGGGCCATTAAAAGAAACGTACATTATTACTCGGCTGATTCTGGGGGTCCCGTTACAGAGGATGAAACTCAATGAAGTCAGGGTCTTTCCGTTTTCCATTTACACCGATCGGGATGAAAGCCGCTCGCCGATGACCGGAACGATTTCGCACGAACTCCGGAGTCTGGAAAGACACGATAACCGATCCATCGCGCAAATAGTTACGACGATCGATCTTGTCGATCGATCGACTGAAGGAAAAGTAATTGAAAACACATGGAAAGGCACGGGAACGAGCCTGTTCGATATCGATACGGGGTGTCTTGAAACAGCTTCGTGGTCCATCGCACAAAAGCAGAAACTGAGCGGCACTGCGCCTGAAGAGCCCAACATGATCGTGCAGATTTTCGATATCACGGCAGCACGGAGTAATCGCTCCAATTAATTGAACTAAGATCAAAAAAAATCATTGTTATGTCTTACTATTTCTTCATTGATGTATTAATACGATCTCTTTCTGTCTTGACAGTTTCATTTACTTTGATATATTGAGTTTTCTGATGAAACGTTCAACGATGTTTCATTCGAACTGGAAAGGAGATTTTAATGTCTTTAAACAAAAAGGATATCAGGAAAAAGTACTCGAGCGTTGAAGAGTTCAAGAAAAATGAAGATGGTAAACATCGATGTGAATGTGGATGCAACAAAGTGATTGAGCTGAAAAAAAGCCACTATTGGAATGGAATTCCCCGGTTTATTTTCGGCCATGCCGCCAGAATGCGTACGGGCACGAAAAAGTACGATCAGGATCTTTATTACAGTGTGGAAGACATCGCCAAACTGGCAGGGGTCAGTGACCAGACGGTTCGGTTGTGGAACCGGAGCAAGAAGATCAAGGCGGACACGACGGCCGGGCGGAAGAAGTTGTATTTAAAAACGAGCATCGAATCGTTTTTGACTGAGCGTCCGGAGCGCGCACTTTTCGATATGTCCGAGTTTTATTCGGTGCAGGATTTAAAAAACATGGGGGTATCGCGGAGTAAGTTACGGGCACTGGTTCGTGCAGGTACCATTCAGGAACCCAAGCATCATGCCCGGAAAACACATTATCTGAAGCAGGAGATTGAGAAAAACCTGGATCAGATCAAGGAAGACCTGCCGGTGAGTATTCCCAAGCCGACGAACTCGCGAGCAGCACTCGGTAAATTAAAAACCCGGATCAAGGAACTTGAGGTTCGGGTGAAGATGCTCGAGGATTGTTTGCTCAACGGATAACGCGCATTCGCATGATACGAAAGGAACCGCCTTTGATTTTGGGTCCGGTTCCTTTTATATTTGAGGGGTAATGCATGATTCTATCCGGGTATTGGAGATGGCATGCTGATTATTCTGGTTCCCCTCATTCCGTTTATCGCCGCTGTTCTGCTCATGCAGTGCAACCGCGATCCCATTCGGTATCGCTTACCGGTAGTAATTGGAACGGTATCGTGCAGCCTGACCATTGCGGGTATTCTCTGGTTGACATTAAATATTGGCGCGCGAGGTGAAACGCTGTTCAGTTCCCTGTTCATGCTGCCGGGAACACGAGAAGCGCTGAGTATTTCCTTGATTGTCGATCAGATTGCTCTCCGGTGGCTCATCATCGTCTCAATCACCCTCTTGCTTTGCCAATTACTGAGCCTGTACTACCTCATCCACCGGCCAGCTCCTCAGCTCCCTACTTCCCCATTTCCCCATTTTCCCATCTCCCTATCTCCCCACAACACCGCCGCTCTTTTCCTGGCTCAGGCCGGATTGAATACCTTGTTTCTTGCCGGATCCCTTGTCACGGTCCTGATTGGATGGGGTATCACCGCCGCTGCCGTTGTTCTTTCCACCGTCGATCAGACTCCGACGCGAAATACATACCGGCAATCGGGTTTCATGACACTGTTTCTCGCTGTTTTTTTTCTGCTGAGCGCTCTATTCCTGCTCTATGCCACCACCGGTCACCTAGCATTCGCACATGATCCGGACACATTGGCACCTCTGCTGAGTTCACTGACACACGGTGTTCACGGCCCTCTGGTCAAATCAATCCTGAATATTACTGCCCTTTTATTGCTGCTCGGCGTTCTTCCCGGCATGG
>JAFGMN010000089.1 GCA_016927515.1 candidate division CSSED10-310 bacterium
AGATGGTTCTGGTCAATGGAAACCTGGTTGCCCGGGAGGGCGATCCGGCACCCTGGACCGGCGGAGTAGAAAATATCGGGATCATATTGACGCAATTGGCCATCAATGATGCCGGGCAATTCCTATATTGTACGAACACCGATGGAGCGACGGCAACGGATGAATATGTTGTTGGCTGGAATGGTTCGGCATTTTATACCGCGGCCCAGGAAGGGAATGCGGTTCCGGGTCTTCCTTCCACCACACTGGGGGATATCCTTGATAGTCCGATCATCGATACCGCCGGACAGGTTGCCTACGCTGCCGATAACATCATCGGTGTTCCCACGACCCAGGACGATGCGCTCGTGTACGGATCGACGATTCTGGCTCAGAAAGGCGTGACTGTACCATCGGGACAATTGGGATCGGAAACCTGTGACATGTTTGACGAGAGTGATTTTTACATCACACCGGATGGTACGCATTGGCTGGTTCAGGGAGACCTGACGGGCAGTACGGCGACCGATGATGTCGTGATTGTCGATGGCAGCGTCGTGGTTCAGGAAGGCGTGGTTTTGGCCGGTTCATCCTTTGCGGAACCCGTTGATAATGCGGGAATTGTCGGTGTCCACATGGGGTACGGAGGAGACTATTACATTCGCGGTAACAATGATGTTTCCGAAGTGGATTGGATCTTCAGTAATGGAGCCGTGTTGACGGCGATGGGAGATCCGATTTACTCCGGTGCAACGGAATCCTGGTCGGATACCGAATATTCGGATTGCTTTTTCTTGCACAGCGGTGGACCTGCCGGAAACTATGTCATCGGCGGTGTTTCCGACGGACCGACGGCCGCCAACGGCGTGCTGGTTTTTAACGGTACCGATGAGCTGGTGAGAGAAAGCGATCCGGTCGATATCGATGGGAACGGATTGTATGACGACGATGCGTTTTTTAACACGTTCGGTAATGATGACGGCGCGATGACCGATGCGGGGCTTTTCTATTTCACTGCCACGTTGAAAAACGCTGCTGGAGCGACCATCGGGCAAGGCTTTTTCGTTGCCGATCTGACCGCACCGTTCACACCGACACCCATACCCACGGAAACCCCAACGCCTTCTCCAATACCCACCGATACACCCGTTCCAACCGACACTCCGGTTCCTACCGACACTCCGGTTCCCACGGAAACCCCAACGACGACACCCACCGGACCCACACCCACACCTACCCCTCCGCCACCTGTCCCGGCAACCGGAACTGGCAGCCTGATTCTGTTGATTCTGGCGCTGACCACGGTGATGATGATCCGCGCACGGCACTGATTGCTCACGAGAAACAGCGCAAGGCTTTTTCTTTAAGATCCATTGTTACGGCCCGGCCGGCGTCATCACCGGTCTTTTCCTGCAGATGGATGCGCATGTCGAGCAGATAGAGCAGTTTGTGGATATGCTCCGTCTTGCCACGGTAGTAAACATCATATTCGAGGATTTCGATGAGCCGGCCGGTCTGTACCAGAGCTTTTTGATCCTGTCCACGCTCCGATAGAATCCGAACCAGACACTCGGCTGCATCGATCCGCTGGTGGATCGTAATTCGCGTTTCCGGATGCAGCTGCGTTTCGATCAGGGACAAAACACCCATGACCAGCTCCTCCGCTTGTTTCAATTCCCCGCAAAACATCAGTGCGTTAGCGGCATTCATCCGGTTTTGAACCAGGCGGTGCAACAAGTCCGTTTTTCCATACATGCGTATTAGCGTTTCGACGATTTCGGCAGCCTGAAGAAATCCGTCGGCAGCCTCCCGGTCCCGGTCGAGATATCCAAGCGAGGCCGCACGATTCGTGATTGCGCCAGCCAATAATCTGAGGCGATTGATTTCATCCATCCGGTCCTTGTTCTGACTCAGAAAAGCAATGGTCGCATCCGCTTCCCGAACCGATTCGTCGAGCAGATTCAATCGACCCAATGCCATCGCGATATTCAGCCGGGTCCAACCGACATTATACTTCGTGTCCGAAGAAGATGTGATTTCATCCTGCCGGACGGTCCACTCCCAGGCGGTGCGGTAATCGGCAAGAGCACCGGCGATATCGTTGATCTGGATTTTCAAACCGGCATTTTTATTCAGGATTGTGACACCAATATTTAACCAGACGGATTCCGGCATGGCATCACGGAATCCGCTGTGGATTTCGCCGGCCTTGTCCAAGATGCGGAGAGCACCGGCGTTGTCGTCGGTTTCCCTCAGAAAATCAGATGTGAGGGTCAGCGTCAAAATCAGATCTGTCATCGATTTAAGGTTATGACGATCAACATTCTCCCTGTAAAATCGCTCCACACGGTTCAGCCATTCGATATTGACCAGACTCCGGGCCCGCGATGACCCTTTTCGTCCGGGCAACGATATCAGCCGATCACGCTGCTCCGGATCGGCCCGGTCTATCGCCCGCTGGATAAGAGCATCGGTTTCCGTTTCCATCCGGCCGATCGGATCGTTCTGTACCGTGATCTCGCTTCGCGGTGAAATCCGGTACGCCGGCGTCTCCCGGAAATAGGACTCGCCATAGAATGTGACGTAATTATCCATCAGCGCATCGGCGACTTGGTCCATGTTGCCCCACCGGTTGTCGGGCGAGTCCTGAAGACAGCGGTCGAGGACGGAAGCAAGCGGTTGAGGTATCGGCGAATCGGATCCTTTCGCGATCAGTTCACGAAAGGTGCGGGCGGCAAACATCCCGTAATTCCATGTCACGGTCCCGGTGAACAGATAGAGGATACTGACTGCCCAACTCCATTGATCGGTGGCATGGTTCAGCGGTTTCTCCATAAGCTGTTCCGGCGAAGCGAATGCGGGGGTCAATCCGTGGGATGATTGAGGTGAACTGGTGCCGGGGTTGATCACCAGACGATCGGGAAGACCGACTGACAGCCCGAAATCGGTGACTTTGACCTGATTATCGGGACCGATAAGAATATTGGACGGTTTCACGTCCAGATGCAGCATCCCGCAGGCGTGTGCAGCGGAAAGACCTCGAGCGGACTGGATGGCGATATCCCAGATGGTGCGCAGCCGGGTCATTTTACCTGATGCGAGCCAGTCGGTTAGAGAACCGCCGGTGACATACTCGGCGAAGATCGCGGTGCGGTCCGCAATGGTCTGGAAAAAATGACATTGCACCAGGTTCGGATGTTCCGGGAGATCGATCCAGTTCCGGAGTTCCCGGAGGAACGCGTCCTGGCGGCGCGGGCTGTCGATGGCTTCGTCACGGATGATTTTGACGGCAAACGACAGAGTTTCACCGCGATACGTATCCCGGTTCACGAGGAACACGGTACCCATCCCGCCTCGGCCCAGCATTTTGACGATTCGATACCCTCCGGGAAGAACCGAGCCGGGAGACCATGAAGACCCGGTAACGGAGGAATTACAGGGCCGTTGTGACGCATCCTGATTCGGAACGCTCATTTGTTATGACCCTCATCGGTGGATTGATCCGTTATTATCCGCGCATCCGGACCGCAATCCGGCATTCAAGCCAGAGCACAGCTCAGGGCGCGATTCGCAACCTGTTCGTTCAGTATATCGGTTTTTCGAAATCAAACCCAATCCGCTTCTCCGCGGTGGCTTTTACCGGGTCTAGACTTTACAATGATAACCGGATGTGACGTTTGCGGCGAAGGAGGCTGAATGATAACGCAGGTGCGCTGTTTTGAACCGATAGATACCCGCCGAAACCGGTTGAATCGGATGAATCGGGTGGGATGGATCGTTCTGATTGTTCTGACCGGGATCGCCGGTTTACAACCGCGTGTGTTCGCAGAGCCGGAACCGCCGGATCCGGAGAGTATTCTGCAATGGATTGATGCAAAAGCGGCGTATTTATCGGCGTTGTACGATGGGTCCGTTGATGTTCGCGGTGTCCGTGATTATGATGCGCAGCACTATACGCTGCACCTGGAGCCGGATTTCAATATGCAGACGCTCACTGGAAGCGTGGTCATGGACGCTGTCAGCGAAGCAGACGGTTTGCAGGTTATTACGCTGGACATGGGAAACCGGATCGATGCGGATCTGGTCCTGTGTGGAGGTCAGCCTGTATTGTTTGTGCATGAAGGGGATCTGCTGGAGATCACTCTGGATCGGCCGTATCACGCTGGCGAAGGATTCAGCGTTTCGGTGATCTATCATGGAACACCGCCAAGCTGGACATTCAATTTTTCATTGCATGCGGATACCGATGTGTTCGCGACCATGGCGGAACCCGAAGGAGGACGCCAGTGGTGGCCCAGTAACGATGTTCCCTGGGACAAGGCCACCGTGACTCTCCGAGCAACCGTTCCAGACTGGATGGTCATTGCGGCGAACGGTCTACTGACCGGTGATACCGATCACGGCGATGGTACGCATACGGTGCAATGGGATACGCAATATCTCACGGCGACCTATCTTGTCGCGGCTGCCGGGACCGATTACGAAACGATCATGTATGAATACAGAACCGCTGACGGCCGGCAGTCCATGCCGGTTCCCGTCTATGTCTATCCGGAGCTTCTGGCAGACTCCGAAACCGCTTTCGAAGATACTGTGGCGATGATCGAATTCTATGCCGACCGGTTCGGTGAATACCCGTTTCTGAATGAAAAATATGGCCAGGTCCTGGTTCCTATCGGAGGTGGAATGGAGCATCAGACCATCACCCATATCAATGCGCAATACATCAGACCCGGCAGCAAGCCGAACTCGCTGATTGCCCACGAGTTGGCTCATATGTGGTGGGGAGATTACATAACCATGAGCGAGTGGCCGCATATCTGGCTCAACGAATCGTTCGCGACATACTCCGATGCGCTGTATCACGAACATGTATATGGTGCGGAGTATTTGAAATCCCTTATGCGCAGCTATGCCGCTCGGGAATATACCGGGTCGATTTACGATCCGGTTTACCTTTTCGACAGTATTGTCTACACGAAGGGGGCTTTCGTATTACATATGCTGCGGCGCATCGTCGGCGACGAGGTGTTCTGGTCGATTCTCCAGGCGTACTATCAGGATCAGCGGTTCGCCTATGCCAATGCGTCTACGGAGCAGTTCATGGAAATTTGCGAAACCGTTTCGGGGCAGGAACTGACCTGGTTCTTTCACCAGTGGATATTCGGTATTGAACGGCCGACGATTCAGGTCGGGTGGGAATACGCTCCGGCATTGCCGGGTCCGGGATTTACCACCTCGGTTCGGCTCGATCAGATCCAGGACGATCTCCCGTTGTTTCGATCGCTGCTGGACATCGATGTCGTGACGCCCTCCGGTTCAACCCGGGAACAGGTGTGGTTTGACAGTGCATCCCGGACGCTATCGGTCACCACCGTCGACCCTCCCCTGGACGTTGTTCCGGATCCCGACGTGTGGAACCTGGCTTGGTACGAAACCGATCCTGCGCAATTCCAGTTTACTACCGGAGACAAGCTGCCGGCAGCCGAATTCGGTGTTCCTTACAGCACATTTCTGGCCATGACCGGGGGCACGCCGCCGTTTATCTGGGAAATCATTGATGGTGCGCTGCCGTGGGGCATTATGCTGAATTCCGCTTCCGGTGAACTGGCGGGATTTCCGCTGGAAAAGGGTAAGTTTACGGTGACTGTTCAGGCTCGGGATTCCCGCGCATTTCCGATGACGGCGCGGCGAACATTCACGTTGAAAGCGGTCAATCCCTTAGCGGAGGCCGCGGTGCGATGCGATCAGTCGGAATACGGTCCCGGGGAAACCATGACCGTGACGCTGGATGTGACAGGGAATGCGGAAAACCCTGTGAAATCTACACTTTACATTGTTCTGGAGGTCGAAGGGGTTTTTCTGTTTCTCGACGCTTCCGCCAGCGTATACCCCACGTTCACCTCCACTCCCTCGAGCATCGACTGGGTCATTCCTCCGGAATACACCGTTTCGGCGACCCTCATGATGATCCCTCTTCCCAATTCTCTTCCGGCATTGACCGGTACCTGGTGGACGTTTCTGATGGACCGATCGACGGGAGCGGCTGCGGGTCCGGTGGTTCAGGCGCCTTTTGAGTTTATGGCGAATTGAGTCCAGGACACGGCACGGGTGAGGAAGGTGTGATCAGGACCTGGGAAAAAGGGTCAAACCTCACCGGTGTATCAAATGGATACGCAATAAGATCGAGCATACTAAAAAATGACAGAGTAAAGTTAGTTTGATATAATCGTTACTATCGTGTGGTTCAGATGACCTTGTCTGTTGTGAGGAGGATGGTGGTATGAAAGTGTCTGTTTTGTTTCTGGTTTGGTTTCCGATTGTCGTGTGTGGGTCTGCGTGGGTACCGAATGCCGGCGCGGGGACGCTGACGGATCGGGAAGTGATCGAACAATGGGGGAAAATACATAGTCAGCCGGTGGATGGCATGAAAATTGTGTATCGGACGAAGATGGAATTTCCGCTGAGTGGTGTTACCGGAGAGAGAATCAAGCTCTTGAATTCCGATGGAACCGCAACGATTCGGGTGGCGGTGAGTGATTCGGGAGAGGTATTGGATTTTGACCGGTTGCAGGAGCGTGAGCGGACATTGTATCGGGCGACGTATGGACGCTTGGAGCCACTGTTGGTCGATGAACTGCGTGCAATGGATGACACCGATGAAGTGGAAGTCGTTGTGTGGCTGGTTTCCGAGAGCCGGGAATTCGGGTCGCGGGTCAATGCTGATCCGGACGTCCGGGAGTCGATGACGGTGAAAGACGTGCAGGCGATCAAGGACCTGGCGGTGGAGGAAGGTGAGCAGTACATCCGGGGTGTGCAGGAGCGTTTTCGCCGTGAGGTCCTTGCCAACCGGAATCTGACGGTGGGGTACACCTCATTGCGGGCACCGTTTGTTTTTGTTATCGGTACAAAAGCAGATGTGTTGACGCTGAGTGAAGAGGCACTGGTAGATACGATTTACCGGACGACGCCGGCGGAAGCGAAGAGCGACAATATCAACACGCAGGTGCAGTCACATAAATCAAACATGGTCTGGGATCTCATGACCGGAAACCCCGGTACGGGTGTAAAATTTGCCCATACGGAGGACAGCCGGGTTGATTTTAACAATCCATATTTGACCGAGACGCAGACCCGGGTTCCGGGGGATCCCAATGTGGACGATCATGCTACAACATGTGCGGGCATAGCAGGAAGCAGTTATTCCACACATCTCGGCCATTCTTACGGCTGTGATCTCTACAGCGCCAATGCGACGACATACAATGACGATGATTTGGCTGCAGCTATGGACTGGTCGGTCAATTCCGATGTCTGCAACAATTCCTGGGGACCGAACACGCCCGGAACGACGCTGGATTTTCACGATCGGCATTGCGATTACCTTGTCCGCAATTACTTCGATACGTTCACGACCGTATCGGGCAACCATTCATCGTATGTGAGTTGGATGAGTTACAACGACATCACGGTGGGGGGTGTGGCGGCACAGAATACGCAGAACTGGTCGGATGATGTGATGTCGACGTTTTCCGGTTACATCGATCCGCCGGGAACGGACCGGGAACTGCCGAATGTTTGCGGTGATGCCGAGAATATTGAGAGCACGCTGGAAGGCGGTCCACCGTGGATCGGGTCGTTCGGTAGTGCAGCGGGAACCAGTTATTCGACACCCGCCGTCGGCGCTCAGTGCGTGTCCATGATTCTCAGGAACGCGACATTGAATTCGTGGCCCGAGGCGGTTAAGGCCATTGTGATGGCCACAGCGCTGCATAACGTGGAAGGAGATTCCCGGCTCAGTGAATACGACGGCGCTGGTATGGTCGATGCACTCGCAGCGGATAAAATTGCCAACGGCCTGACCAATGGCGGCAAGCAATGGGGTGGCGCGAGTGTCACCAGTACCAGCTTCCCGTTTGATCGGATGTTTTCCGTAACCGATGGTGAAGTCATCCGGGTCTGCATCTGCTGGGATTCCAATCCGTCGGGACCTCCGGATTACACAACGGATCCGCTGGAAGCCGATCTTGATCTGTATTTACTCGATTCCGGTGGAACCATCGTTGCATCCTCCACGACGTTTGACGGTGCTTACGAAATTGTAGAATTTACAGCCACGGAAAGTGCTCAATGGACAATGAGGGTCCAGGCAGCGACATTTACCGGTTCCAGCGAATACCTCGGATATTGCTACTGGACCGGTAATCTTGGCCTGGACAGTTCGTCGGTCCGGTATCGGATTGCACCGCCGGAGAGCTATGACAATTACGTTTTCAATTCCGGGAGCTACTGGCAAGTGGTGGGAATAAAATCCGATTCAGATGCCGACAACTTTGATCTCGAGCTGTTCAACCAGTCCCGTTTCAGCAATCCGACGGGACTGAATGTCCTGGGGTCATCGTCTTATGGCATCGGGAATGTGGACTTCATCCTGATCGACAGGAACAGCGCGCCGGCCGGTCAGTATTATCCGTCGGCGATCCCCGTGTCCGGTGCTGGTAACTACCGAACGCAGCTGGCTCCACATACAGCCGATATTGGGGAAGGAACGTTCGGACCCTATACGATGAGCAATACCGAGTTTTTGCGCGTATGGGATCTCAACCTGGTACAGGACGAAATGAAATATGTGTCGGTCATTCCAACAATCGGCGATGCGGATATGCGATTGTATATTTTCGATTCAGATCCGGGGAATCCCGATTCCTATTACCCGTCCCGGGCGGATTATTTATACTGGGTTGATGATGGGGGTCCCGGTGAGCCGGAATTTCTGACGCCGCAGTTGTCCACGGAATCGGATTGGACGGGACTGGTCGTATTTTCGGATAACCGGGATTATGACACGACGACATACCGTGTCTATGCCGATACATCGGTGCCGGATACCGGTTCACTGGTGATTAATGACGGCGATGTATATACGAATTCCCGCGATGTCACATTGACACTGCTTGCCACCGATCCGCAAACCGGCATTTATGAAATGTCGCTGGGAAATCTGGGGGGTTCATGGGAACCCTGGGAGCCGTATGCTGTGCTTCGGTCATGGCAGCTGGAGGATGTTCAGGGTACGACCTCTGTCTGGGCCTTGTTTAAAAACCATGCGGGAATGATCACGGGTTATCAGTCCGGCGATTCCATTGTTCTCGATACGGTTATGCCCGATACAATCTGCGACTCCCCTGCCAGCCAGACCGGAGGCAATATCCCGGTCACATGGGACTCGTTTGATGCCACCAGCGGAATGGATTATACGCAGCTATATTATTGGCATTCAGCCGCCGGCGTCTGGACAGCGTTCGGTGGTCAGCTTGCGGGCACATCGGGAACCGTTTATTTCGTTCCACCCCATGGATCGGGGCAATACTGGTTCGGTGCTTCAGCCATGGATAATGCCGGCAATTTCAATCCGCTCAATGAATTCGGTGATACGATGACTGAGTATACCGTTCAAACCGCAACACCCACTCCAACTATGACACCCACGACGACGCCCACGCGAACACCGACGACGACGCCCACACGAACGCCCACGATGACACCGACCCGCACGCCGACGTTCACGCCCACAGCGGGACCGCCGACCCATACGCCGACCCCAGACCCGACGG
>JAFGMN010000090.1 GCA_016927515.1 candidate division CSSED10-310 bacterium
ACGGCGATAGCACCTTGCTGGATGACCCGGATGGGGCCCCGGCTGGTGGGAGATGTAATGGGACCCGGTATGGCAAAGACATCTCTGTCCTGATCGAGGGCATGTTTGACGGTGTTCAGGGCACCGCTTTTTTCTGTGGATTCGACGATCAGAATGCCAAGTGAAAGGCCACTGATAATGCGGTTTCGCCGGGGAAAATGCGATGCATTGGGCGGTGTGTTCCAGGGAAATTCTGTAATCGCGCAACCGCCGGCTTCGATCCGCCGTCGAAGGTCGATGTTTCTCTGTGGGTATAGCTGATCCAGACCGCAACCCAGGACAGCGATGGTCGTTCCACCGGCATCGAGGGCGGCGGAATGGGCGATGGCATCGATGCCTCGGGCCAGTCCGCTAACAATGGCGAAGGATTGCCGGGCCAGGAAATCGGAGAACAGCTGCGCAACGGTGCGGCCATATTCGGATGGATCGCGGGTGCCGACCACAGCCAGGCAGGGGTGTTTCAGCAGGAGGAGATCGCCACGATAGTAGAGGACTGGAGGGGGAGCGGCGATGGCGGCCAGCATCCGGGGATAGCGGTTGTCCATGATGGGCAGGATGCCGAACTCGCCGTACCGGGCGAGATTCAACAGCGTATCGGCCTGGTGGAGAAGGGTATCCCGTGGCGGCTTTCCCGGGTGACGCGCTCCGGCAAATACCACGTCGAGTATCGACGGATCGTCCAGAACCTGCCACGGTTCCGGGACAGACATCCGGATCCGGTTCAGATTGCGAGGCCCTAAATCCTCCCACAGCGACAACGCCAGCCATTTTCGAAATGCATCGTGGTTCATCATCTACCGTTTATACATAAAAAAGCGGTTAAAAAAAAAGGAGCGGACGACTATGCATCCGCTCCCGTGTATCATCGAATCAGGATTACTTCAATTCAATCTGGTCGCCCAGAAAGATCGCGGTCCGACTCGTTGTGATAACGACGACCGACGTGGCTTCCTGCACTTTGATCACCATAGCTTCACCGGAAACGAACCGAGGTAGTCTCGGATCGTCCATGTCGCGTTTGAAGATCGTGAAGTAATCACCGGGAGCGACTCCGTCCTGGCTGCCGAGATCGATGTAGGCGATATCACCCTTGGCCAGAATGACGGCATCGGCGAAGCCGATTTCGCCGGCAAAGGAATCGACGATGGTTCCCGGCAGTCGTTTACTGGAAGGATTGCAGATATCGATCGGATCGGTGCCGAATGTCAGGGGGATGGGAATTTCCTGCCGAGGAATCAGGATATCGCCCCGGAGAATAGCGTGATAGCTTTTAGTGATACGTGCGCTGGCGAGGGAATCGTTGACACACAGAATTCTGGCCTCGCCCATCACGTGGTACATTCGGCCCAGTTTCCGGTTGGATATCGGATGATTGACAACGCGTTTTTCGCGCAGAATAAAAAAGTTGGCATCGACTTCAAGATTTTGCACGCCATCGGATTCAACAAAGATGATATCGTCCATGGCGAGATCGAACGAGTTCGTTTCGGAGGCGATGATTTTGTGTCCCTGGACTTTTTCCGGGGTGATGAAACCGGAGGCGATGAGATCGGTTTCCGAGGTCACGGAGAACGGTTTGGGTTCGAACGGGGTTTTGGGAATGGATGAATCGGCCGTTGTCGTGTCGGTTTGTGGACCGGGTTCGCCTGTTTCAGTCATTGGAGTCATCGGAGCGATCGGCGGAAGGGATTCGGTAGCAATCAGCGTTCCGCCGGGGAGCCGGACGATATCGCCCGGGTAGATGCGGTGTGGATTACTGAGGGTCTCCAGGTTTTCTTCCCAGACAAGTGGCCACAGGTAAGGGTCTTTCAGATATGCGCTGGAAATTGCCCAGAGGCAATCACCGGAAACCACCGTGTGGGTTTCGGGAATATCCGCCGGAAGCTGCACATCCGCCGCCGGTTTCGGCAGACGGTATTCCACGCCGTTGTAGGTCCAGGTCTTCTCTTCGGCATAACCCGGCTCAATACACTGCATTCCGAGTACGCCGAAAATCACAACGAAAAGTATCGCCTGCTTGAAGAATTCCATGCCCATTCTCCTCTTTCCTTAACGATCCGATGGTGAATCGCCGGATTCCAAATGGTCTATCCAGCGAAGTCGTTCCTGAGCCAGAGGCACTGCGCGGTGATCCGGAAAACGTGCGATAAACTCGTTCAGTGCCTGTCTCGAACCATTATAATTCCGCATTTCATAATATGTAAACCCAATTTTAAGCAATGCATCGGGTGCTTTCGCTGTCGTTCCATATTTAACAAAAACTTTTCCAAATGCATCCAACGCTTTTTCAAAGGCACCCTGGGCATACATCGACTCGCCATACCAATACCCGCACCGCGCCTGAAATTCCGGCGCATCATCAAGCAATTCGGCCTGAGCGAACGCACGCGCAGCCTCCCGATACCGCTGCTCCGTATACAGCGCTTGCGCCCGGGTATACATCTCCTCCGCCGATACCCCGCCCCCATGACGATCCGGGCCTGCAGCACCTTCTCCTTCCCGCGCTCCCTCCAATATGCCTTCCGCCTCACCCGCGGATTCACCCGCCGGCCGGTCAATGACCGAAACAGTCGTTTCACCACTACCACCGGACGCATCGCTCGCTTCGTCACCGGTCCCAATACCGGTCTCCGCACTCAGACCATCCCGCGTTTCCAAGGCATCGACGCGCTCCTTCAAGCCATCGACTTCTGCCTGCAACGCCACATTCCGTTCTTTCATGTCATCGATATCCTTGACCATTTTCTGCACCAGATCCGTGGATACGCAACCAGTGGCCACGAAACATGTCATGACAAGAACGAGCCGTCTGTAACTCCATTTAAACACTCGCATCAGTGATTCCTTCTTGCATGACAGTAGCGATAAAGCCTTGCGGAGTCAAGCGATAGCGCCTTTGAAAACACGAAAAGGGGATGGTACAGTCCAGCACGTCGATTCCCGGGAACCCCGCGGGTTGCCTGCACGATTCGGCGCACCATCCGACTCATTACAGAGAAGCAGGCGTTGGAGGCCGTATGGACTACGAAGAAATCGGGGATCTGATCAGCGACATTAAGTTTCAATACGTGGAAACTGGCGAGTGGGCCGGTACGTTATGCGCCCGGCTGCTGGAACTGACACATCATGTGCCGCTGATGGTCGGCCGAAGGCGCGGAATCGCTGCCGATGACCTTCCCGATATCATTCAACAGGCCTATCAGGCGGCTTTCACCTACCTGAACACCCTCGATGATGATCGGACGTTTCCCCGATACCTGTACACGATCACGGATAACTTATGCCGTAAGTACTGGCGCCGACGCATCCGGGCCGGGCATCAGGATCCGCTGGTAACCGAGGACGGACGATCCACCACGACGCGACCCAGCGCCGAGCAATTCGACGGGCTGAGTCTTCGCGAAGATTTGCGAGATGCGGTCGGACAATTGCCGCAAATGTATCGGGAAACGATCGAACTTTTCTACTTTGCGGGACTGAAGGCGCGGGAGATTGCCGATCGGTTGAATATCAGCACGAATACGGTGACGTCCCGGGTGCGGCGGGGGCGGATGCTATTGAAGGAGCTATTGGAGGCGTAAAATGGTGGAGAAAAGGCGACTCAGCAAATGCACGGTGATGATGGATCTGGCAATACCGTATCTGGATGGTCGGCTGAGCGTGGCTCAACGGACGGCGGTGGAAGAGCATCTGCAAAGCTGCGTAGCATGCCGGCGGGAATTCCGGATTTTTGAGGCGTTGCGGCGGTTGAGTGATGCAAAGGAGAAAGGTGCGGTAGACCCTGTTTTTTTCGAGTCGCCGGTCCCGGTTGACCTGGATGGCGTTTCGGGAAAGGGTCCAACGTTGAGCACAGTTTTGGAAATGTTATCGGCTGTTGCGGTGAGCACAGAGAGTCTGGAGGAGAAGCGGCGAGCGATGATTGCGCATGTCCACTGGTTTCTGACGGAAGCCCGTGCGTTTTTGCAGAGTCGTCCGGTGATTCGGGCAGGGAAGGAATGGCTGAAACTGGAGAAGCAACTGGCGAGGCTGCTTCGGCGGATTCTGGAGCACCCGATTGCGACGGGACTCCGGCCGTTGATGGCACACCAAGCCGATGCGTATGCATCCCGGGGATTGATCTTCCAATTACAAGGGGATGTCCGGCAGGCGGAGCGGTATCTCAGTCATTCTGTGGTGATCCTGTGGGCGTTGAAGCAACCCGAAGCATTGCAAACGCAACGGTTCCTGGGCGAACTGAAGTTCTATGAAGGCGATGCAGCGGCAGCGGAGGAGCTGTTTATCGGTGCGCTGGAGGACCCGCGGACGCCGCCTCGGGAACAGGCGATCCTAATGCGTAATCTGGGAAACACGGCTTATGTTCGAGGACGAGTCGATGAAAGCCGACATTTTTTGGAACAAGCGATGGCTCTCTCGGCAACCCTCGGCGAGTCTGAATTGCCCGCTCGTGATCTGATGAACCTTTCCGCTCTCGATTTTCACCACGGGGACACCGAACTCGCCATTCGCCATACCCGGGAAGCGATCCGATTGCTGAATACCAGCGCTGATGTCCACCTGCTGGGCCAACTCCACGCGAACCTCGGTACATTTCTCGCCATGACCGGTACACCGGATGATGCCCAATGCCATTGGGAACGCGCAATTCATTGCTTCCAAGCCAGTTATTGGACCCGGGACGTTGTCCAGGTTCGACGCAATATGGCTTTGAATGCCTACGAGTCCGGTTTACATGATCACGCCCGTTCGATCCTCGCCGCTGCTCTCACCGAAACCTCCGGAACCGATGCCCTGTCCGTCCAACTCCAACTGCTTGCCGCCCGAATCGACCGGAAACACCGCCGCTTCGAATCCGCTACTTCCCTGCTCGATACGGCGGAAACCCTGGCCCAATCACTGAATGAATCACTGCTGCTTGATGCCGTTCGACTGGAACAGGCGTTCCTCGCTCTGATCCGGCAATCAATCGATCGGGCGGCTGCGATCCTGGAAACCACGTCTGCCGTTAAAAAACGACGCCCCATCGGCTCACCATCCATCTTCGATATCGAAAATGAAGCCATCATCGCCTCGCTGTTCGAGCAAACCGGGCGAACAGTCGACGCCGACCGATGCCGAAAACGACTCCACCGTATGATCCGGACCTTCCGGAAGATGCATCCCGGCCAAGACCTGCCTGAGGAGATACCGGTGTAACATCATTTGGTGTATTCCTTCCGTTACGGATACAATAAATAGCGGAAACACCCCGGTTTTTCATTGCCGGATGCGGCCTGTTCTGCTAAACTAGCGTAGCGATAACCGGTACACTCGGAACCTTCGACGCATGCGAGGAGGCTGTTCTTCTGGAAAACCAATCTGCCGGACATGCCATGCCGGCCCCGTCGACGGAATCGGCGGAGAAGCTGCCGTTGGAAGTGTGTCTCGATGTGTGTCCGGCGGGATCTGCACCGCAACGATGGATTCGATTCAAGAAGTTGGAACTGCAAGGGTTCAAGTCATTTCCCGACCGGACGGAACTGCTGTTTAATCACGCCATATCCGCTATTGTTGGACCCAACGGCTGCGGAAAATCGAATATCCTCGATGCCATTCGCTGGGTGCTTGGGGAACAGGGACCGAACCAGCTCCGAGCCCGCTCGATGGCGGATGTTATCTTCAATGGTGCTGCCGGGCGGAAACCCGTGGGAATGGCAGAAATCACGCTGACGGTTGAGTGCCCGGCAGGCGCATTGCCGATTGCATTTGAGGAAGTCGAGGTCACGCGTCGGCTGTATCGCAGTGGCGACAGCGAATACCT
>JAFGMN010000091.1 GCA_016927515.1 candidate division CSSED10-310 bacterium
AGGCGAAGTACTTTACCCAGGGCATGCCTGATGGATGCTGGAAAGGTTGCACGATGGCCTGCGCGAAAACGATCGATGGTTTCACGCTGCGCACCGGCCCGTACAAAGGTGATAGAGTAACAGTTGATGGTCCTGAATATGAAACAGCAGCGGGCGGTTCCAACATGGGGCTGTTCGATATGGATGCCATCGCTGAATTTAATTTTTACTGTGACACATACGGTATCGACACGATTTCTGCAGCGACGACCATTGCCTTTGTCATGGAAGCATTTGAAAACGGTGTTATCAATACAGATGTGACGGGAGGGCTGGATCTGCATTTCGGCAATGGAGATTCCGTGCTGGAGCTGCTTCACCAGATGAGCCGGGGTCAGGGTTTCGGTGTCGATGTCGGGCATGGGATCCGCTATCTCCGGTTAAAGTGGAGTCGTGAGCTAGATTTGACTGATGCACAGAAAGCATTTCTGAAAGATATCGGTATGGAAGTCAAAGGATTGGAAGTATCGGAATATGTCTGTAAAGAATCGTTAGCTCAGCAGCTCGGATACGGAATGGCCGTCAAGGGACCACAGCATGACGAGGCGTGGCTGATTTTCATGGATATGGTCAATAACGAGTTACCGTCATATGAAGATAAAGCTCAAGCGTTGTATTATTTCCCTCTTTGGCGAACATGGTTCGGGCTCTATGGATTATGCAAGCTATGCTGGAACGATGTAACACCAGCGGATAACAAGCAGACGGCGGAGCCGCAGAAGGTGCCTGATCACGTTCATAATTACTTTCGTTTCGTGGAAGGAATGACCGGGCGGAAGCTGAACGAAGAGAAGATGCTCACCGAAAGCGCACGTGTGCATAATTTACAACGGCTCCTGTGTGTCATGCTGGGACACGGCCGACGAGAAGACGATATCATGCCCTACCGCGGTGTCGGGCCGGTTACGAAAACCGAGTATGAGAGCCGTGCCGAGCGGTATGACAAACAACTTCGGGAAACCATCGGACGGGATCCCCAAACGATGAGTACGGCCGAAAAAGTCGCGGCAGTCAGAGCGTATCGGGAGGATCAATATCAGAAAACGCTGGATGTTGTGTATCGCCGCCGCGGATGGGATAAAAACGGCGTGCCCACTCGGGAACGTCTGAAGGAATTGGGCATAGATCTTCCGGAGATAGTGGCCATTGTTGACCGGTATACTGCAGGAGACTGATTCGGGATTGTACGCGTGCAATGTGCCCGGAACAACCGGACGGTTGAGGCGTGCGTGCGTCGGCATCATCGGTTGCGGAGGCTTGGGTTCCAACGCCGCTGTCGCGTTGGTGCGAGCCGGAATCGGTCGGCTGATTCTCGCCGACTTCGATACAGTGGCTTTATCCAATCTGAACCGGCAGCATTATTTTTTACCCGATGTGGGCAAGCACAAAGTCACGGCACTGGCAGAACACCTTCGAGCCATTGATCCCACCGTCCATCTCGACCTTCATCCAGTGGAAGTGACCTCTGAATCGCTCAATGACGTATTTAATCCGGTGGATGTCCTCATCGAAGCTGTCGACCGGGCAGAAACCAAACATGCACTGATCCATGCCTGGCACCGGCTCCATCCCGATATTCCGATGATTGTCGGTAATGGCATTGCCGGATACGGTAATACGGACACGATCCAGGTTATCCGAACCGGTACCATTATTTACTGCGGCGATATGATAAGCGAAAGCCGGGATGGTCTGGCAAGCCCCCGGGTGCTGATCGTCGCCGCTATGCAAGCCAATGTTGCTCTTGAACTCCTGCTGGAAGGCAACCAATCATGATTACGATCAATAACCGCGATACTCGGGATTGGCGGCCGGGTATAACCGTCCGTGATCTCCTCAACGAGATGGGGTATGTCTATGTCCTAATCACCGTTACCGTCAATGGCGAACTGATTGACGATAACGAGTACGATTCATTCGAAATTCCTGATGGGTCCTTTGTACGAGCCATTCACATTCATCACGGAGGGTAGTCCCGTCAAACAATCAATCCCGATTTTACGAGGGGGAAGGATCATTTCTCTTCTGCTTCATCTTGTCGTAAAAGAGGTTGAATGATACAAGAATGAATCCCGAGTGATTCCGCTCGATCCACATGGAGGAACTCATATGAGAAATGGTATTATTCGTGTCCCCACACCGGTCAACGAACCGGTGAGATCCTATGTTCGTGGAGCTGTTGAAGGTGAACGCCTGAGTCGGACGCTGGACCGGATGGCCGGCGAATGCATCGATATTCCACTGATAATCAACGGTCGGGAAATCCGCACGGGGAAAACAGGAAACGTCGTCTGTCCCCATGAGCATGACCGGGTTTTAGCCACATATCACAAAGCCGGATCCCGGGAAATCGCCCAGGCAATCGATTCCGCACAAACAGCGTGGAAAGAATGGTCCGAGTGGCCCTGGGTCGATCGCGCTGCCATCTTCCTAAAAGCCGCTGAACTCCTCGTCGATCCCTATCGGGATGTTCTCAATGCCGCTACTATGCTGGGTCAATCGAAAAATGCATATCAGGCTGAAATCGATTCGGCTTGCGAAACCGTCGATTTCTTTCGGTTCAATACGTTTTTTATGACTGAAATCTACCGCGATCAACCCATCAGTTCATCGAATATCTGGAATACAATGGAATACCGGCCGATGGAAGGCTTTGTATTGGCAATAACGCCCTTTAATTTTACATCTATTGGAGCCAATCTGCCGACATCCCCTGCATTGATGGGCAATGTTGTCATTTGGAAACCTGCCACAACAGCGCTGCTCAGTTCCTACTATGTTATGCGGTTACTCATGGATGCCGGGCTGCCGCCGGGAGTCATCAATTTCTTGCCGGGTTCCGGCGCTGAAATCGGCGGAATTCTCCTGTCCAATCCGAATTTGACGGGGGTGCATTTTACCGGCAGTGCATCGGTGTTCAATTCGATCTGGCGGACCATCGGGGATAACATCGATCAATATCATGGGTATCCGCGCATTGTCGGGGAGACCGGGGGGAAGGATTTCGTTGTGATCCATCCATCGGCGGACCTGGACTGGACAGCCCAGGCTTTGGCTGATGGAGCATTTGGGTATCAGGGACAAAAGTGTTCCGCCGCCAGCCGAGCCTATGTGCCGCGATCCATCTGGCCGGCATTTAAGCGACGGTTTTTGGACATCGTCCAATCGCTGACCATCGGCGATGTGCGGGATTTTTCGACCTGCCTTAGTGCGGTGATCGATGCCGGTGCCTTTGCCTCGATCAATGAGTATATCGCATACGCACGATCCTCATCCGGATTCGAGATTATTGCGGGCGGGGGATCCGACGACTCGGAAGGCTGGTTCATCCAGCCAACCGTCGTGCTCAGCGACGACCCGAAATCCCGGTTGATGACCGAAGAGATTTTTGGTCCCGTCCTGACGATCTATGTGTATGATGACGCCCATTTCACCGATGTACTGGCGTTGTGCAATACCACATCACCGTACGGACTGACGGGATCGATTTTCGCTACGGATCGAACGGCGATTATCCAGGCTTCCCGTTGTCTCCGACATGCCGCTGGTAACTTCTATATCAATGATAAGCCGACGGGTGCGGTTGTCGGGCAACAACCGTTCGGCGGCGGTCGCAAGTCTGGAACAAACGACAAGGCGGGAAGTAAACTGAACCTGATGCGATGGGTCAGTGCCCGATCGGTGAAAGAAACATTGATGCCGCACACCATTTTTACATGTCCTCCGGTTGATAAACGATAGGGACCCAACATGAAAGGATAGACATAGTCAATCGCTCGATTGACCCAGGAAGGAGTCTCGATGAACACGAAACACGTGCTTCATGCGTTGCATCTCGACGCCGTCAATTGTGGGGCCTGTACTGGCCCGGATCGTTGGCTATTCGGGAAAGAAGCGAAGAAGGAGATATCGTACAGTCCGATGACGGGCGAACCCATTGCGCAGGTCCTGTATGCGGATGCCGCGGTGTATGACACGGTGGTCGATGATGCGCTCCGGGCATTTCAAACCTGGTGTGAAACGCCTGCGCCGCGGCGTGGTCATCTCATTCGGGATCTGGGTGCCATTTTACGGGAGTATTGGGAACCGCTGAGTGAGTTGGTTGCGCTGGAGATGGGAAAAATCCGGCCGGAAGGCGTGGGGGAAGTCCAGGAAATGATCGATATCTGTGAGTTTGCCACCGGGTTGTCCCGGCAGCTGTATGGTATGACCACGCATTCGGAACGTCCGCGGCATCGCATGATGGAGCAATGGCATCCCCTTGGTCCTATCGGGATCATTTCCGCGTTCAATTTTCCTGTAGCAGTATGGGCATGGAATGCAGCCCTGGCTACGGTGTGCGGCGACGTGTCCATCTGGAAACCGTCTTCCCAGACGCCGTTATGTGGCATCGCCGTTCAGCACTTGGTCAACCGGGTGATGAGCGATTACGGTCTTACGGGGATCATGAACCTCGTGATCGGACCAGGAAAAACCATTGGTGATCGACTCGTTAATGATCCGCGGATTCCATTGATTTCTTTTACCGGATCCACCCGGATGGGCCGACACGTTTCCCGGTCTGTCGCCGACCGGTTCGGACGCACCATTCTCGAACTCGGTGGAAACAATGCGGTTATCGTGACACCTTCTGCTGATTTTGAAATGGCGGCACGGTCCATTGCTTTCGGAGCGGTTGGGACCGCCGGTCAGCGTTGCACGAGCACGCGGCGCATTATCGTCCAGGCGGAGATTGCCGATGCATTCATCCAGCGTTTGCTGACTCTTTATCGCCGGGTCCGGATCGGCAATCCTCTCGATGACACGGTCCTGATGGGGCCCCTCGTTTCCGAAACGGCGGTCAAGGAATTTGTTGGAGCAGTTGCTCAATGCCAAGCCGAAGGCGGTGATATTCTATTCGGTGGAAACCCATTGCCGGACCTTGGGCCGTGTTATGTGGAGCCGACGATCGTGCGGATGCCGACACAAACCGACATTGTCCGGCACGAAACGTTCGCACCTATTCTCTATGTCCTGACTTACAATACGCTGGAGGAAGCCGTTGCTTTGCACAATGATGTACCGCAGGGATTGTCTAGCGCCATCTTCACACTGAATCTGCGGGAAGCGGAGTATTTCCTGTCTCATGTCGGATCCGATTGCGGTATCGCCAACGTGAATATCGGTACATCGGGCGCGGAGATTGGTGGGGCATTCGGTGGAGAGAAAGAGACTGGTGGCGGCCGCGAGTCCGGTTCCGATGCTTGGCGGGCATATATGCGGAGGCAAACCAATACAATCAACTGGAGCGAGGACCTTCCATTGGCGCAGGGGATTTCGTTTAACATTGACTGATCCGATGCTTCGTTCCGCCGGATCCCTGAATAAAAGGCCCCCGACCTTGACTGGCCGGGAGCCTTCGTATCTCATTGAATATCGATGCTCAGTTATTTTGCTTCAACGGTCTTCGTGAATCCCTCAGGTACCGAATAGATCGATTCGTCAATTTTCTTGTCTTCGATCTTGGTCACCGTGGAAATGATTTCCATTCCCATCATTTTGTTGATCGTCCGGATCGGGAAACCATCTATTTTTTTCTGCATTTCAAACCCGGTGGATATATTCTTCAACAGGGGATTCTTCTCGAACACTTTTTTATACTTCTCAATATACTGCTCGAGTTCCCGGTAGTTCTTGATGTCTTTCGTCACCCAATACTCCATGGTGCTGCCCATGATCGTCACGTTGTACTTCTTGCAGTTCCATCCATTGATCTCTTTCGTCTCATCAATGGGCGTCACCTGCATCGATGCCAGCATTTGATCCACCATCTTTGTCATTTGCTCCAACATTTTGGCATCATCGTTTTCCATTGGCTGCATCATCTCTTCGAACTTAACCTCGCTATATTGCTTTTTCTTCGTGTCGAGATTGATCATCATCTCCTTTTTGAAGTCGATAATCATTGCTGTGCCGTCACCCGTTTCCATCCGCATTCCGTTTTCAGAGATGTAGTTTTTTGCCAGAGTCGGTCCGGTTGTTCCGGGCTGACCCGTGATTTCCGTTTCGTAATAAAAATCGGCTGAAACCAGGGATGTCATGCTCAAGGCAACCGTGAGCAGAATCGCAATACGATAAAACTGTTTCATTGTCTTCTCCTCCTGAAAGGTTTAGTTATCAACACGAACGGTTGATGTTGTGGTATTTTCATGGGCATCCGTGACTTTGATAAACACGGACCGAGGCGTTGGCTGGTTGCGGGGACCGCTGATTGTCAGATCAAAGACCTCCTCATGGCTGTCCAGCATATCATCCGAAGAAGTGAAATCAAACCATTCTTCCGTATCCAGTGAATACGCCAGTCTCCGGATGGGGGAGAGCGTGTCTCGGGTGGTTCCGGTAATATGGATTGCCCCGGCGTCCGGGTGAGAGATCGGATAAAGGGCGGCTCGAAGTTCCGTTATATCCGGTGGAGTATTATCGATGAAAAAAAGGCGGCTGAGCCGGGTGGTTTCTTTGCTGTGTCCCTGAGGATGCGCCGGTCGATCAGATCCCGTGATACGGATGATATAGCGCCCGTCAGGAAAGACAGATGAATCGAACGAAAACACCGGTTCCGTGTGCGTTTCTACCAGCGTGAACCATTGATACGGCACTGCGTTGCGTGCGATGTCGAGCGTGAAGTCTAGCGAATCGGAATCGGCATCGACGGCCTCCCACAGAACGGTTCGCATTCCTTTCAGTTGAAGCCAGTCCCCTTTGGATACTCCTCGATAGGCGGCTGTCGGGAGCTGGTACTCGATGCGCATGCCATCCGGCAGGGTTTGCAGATATGTTTTCCCCCGCCCTGGATTTTCGACAAACTGACCTTTCAGCACTGGAAGAACCTGCACGCGGCTGATATCCGGCGGGCGATTTGCTGTCAGAAGTGAAAGTGTGACGGTATCAATCCGCGGAAACGCGGGATCCGATGCAGTCAGAATCAGACGCCATTGCAGATACCGTGCGGCCGGTGTCGTGACAGCCCAACCGGTTTCCGTGGGTTGCCAATCAGACCAATTGTCATCGGGGTCTTTGCTATTGCCGGTCCGTGTTTCCATCCGGACCGTTGCCGGAGACACATTTTCCCCTTCAAACTGAAAGCGGCCCCAACGAGCGGGGAGACCGGCGTCGATGACCGGGGCTTCCAGCCGACCTTCCCGGGCGGGTTTGGATGACAGTTGAAACAGGGCAGCGGGACCCGCACCACCGGCCCAGATCGATCCATCGGCACCGGATGTCAAACTGACGATCTGCCGGTCCGGAACCGATGCGATTACGGTGATTCGACGGCCTTCCTCCAGGCGCACAAGGAGCCCGTTATCGCCACATGCCAGCAGCGGCCGGTCGTGGGCCAGTACCATATCGAATATGGGAGCGGCGCTTGTTTGCCAAACTTCGCGCGGCGCGAAATCAGCATAGTCCATGAACCAGAGCGTGCTTCGCTCATTCAATGGGTCCCCGGCCCGTTTGCGCGGAGACAGGCTGCCGGGACGGGGTGTATCAGCGCCCTGAACCGCCGGCGCTGCAACTGTCGCGAACCAGAGCCCGTCGGTACCTGCAGCCAGCGCGCTGATTTCCGCTGCCGATGTGTCGATGATCAACTGCAGATCGCTCCCATCGAGCCGATACACGCGTCCGGTATCCGCTGTTGCCAGCCAGACGGTACCATCCGGTGCAATTCGCAGACGGCGCACATGCCCGGCTTCCACCGCCACCGTTTGCAACAGACGACCATCGGGCGAATACCGAAGAACGGATGCCGGAAGCCCCGCAGCGACAAGGATCGTGCCATCGGGTTCACACACCATATCCCAAATATAGTGTGCGTCTGTTCGGGCGAATACCGATGCCGGATTCCCGCCTCGGATCCGGTAAATGACTCCATCCGGTGCCGTTCCCGCCAATACCGTTCCCGGTTCCGTTTCCAGCAGACTGAAAACAGCGACCTGCGGCGTTTCGAGAAGAACAACTCCCCGATCGCCTCCCAGACGATACACCGTGCCATTATCCGCCGTCGCGGCCAGGACATGACCGTCCGCCATCGCCGACAACGCCCAACATACAGAATCCTCCTCCGAAACCCATGCTTCCTCTAATGCACTTCCCAGAGCAATTCGACCATCAGGATCAATGGTCAGTCCGTCCAGACGACAGTCAGCATAATCTGTCTGCGCCTGCAACTCCCGGATCTCCATCCGGGCAAACCCCGGTGAACCCCAACCAAGAATGAGTGGCAGCCATACCGCATATGACCCTGCCAAGCGTATCCATTGCATCATGGTTCTGTCTCCTCACTCGATCCGATAGTCACCGATACCCGTGCCGAGCCG
>JAFGMN010000092.1 GCA_016927515.1 candidate division CSSED10-310 bacterium
CGACACTGATGCAATGGGCAGATTTTCTCGAGGAGATTGTGATGGCGGGGTATGGAGCGGTTCGAGCTGAGTCGGAGAAAGGCGGATCGAACGGATGAGAGTGGCTGTCGATGCCCGGAGGGTCATGAGCGGTATGTCCGGGTTGGGAACCTATACGGAGCAGGTGGTGCGTGGACTCGTTTCCTTGCCGGGAACAGACAGGGTGCAGTGGGTAATTTACGCGTTAGCAAGCAACGCTTCGGCCTGGCGGGATTTGGAGGGTCAGGCTGAAATCATCCCGGTCGCCTGGCCGGTGGAGGATCATGTCAGAGGAGACTATTGGAAACACGTTGCGCTCCCGATGGATCTCACGCGCCGGACTATCGACGTTTTTCATGAGCCGGCGTATCAAATTCCCATGCGACGCAGTACGGCCCGGTATGTTGTTACGGTACATGATCTGTCACCGTTTCATTATCCGGAGACCAACACGTGGAAGTACAATGCGTATTGGAAATGGATGACGCGTCGGGCTGTTGAGCGGTCGGACCGGGTGATCGCGGTATCGGAGTATGTCCGCGGTGAGTTGGAGGATATGTTTCCCATGTGCCGGGGGCGAGTGGATGTCACGCTGGAGGCTGCAGCGGCGGTGTTTTCGCCGGGGGAGACTGATCCGACGGTGCTGGCGCGATGGGGAATCAACGGGCCGTATTTTCTGACGACGGCCCGGTACGAGCCGAGGAAGAATCTGGCGCGAGTGTTGGATGCGTTCAGATTGTTCCGTCAGTCGGTGCCCGGTGAATGGTATCTGGTGGCTGCGGGGGGATTTGGCTGGAAGAACGAACATGTTATTCGGCAAACAGCGACCATGGATGCCGTCCGGAACGTGGTATTTCCCGGGCATATTTCGCGGCATGAGCTGGTGCATTTGATGCGAGGGGCATATGCGGTGGTTGTACCATCCGTGTATGAGGGATTCGGGCTGCCGGTGCTGGAAGCCATGGCGTGCGGGGCTCCCGTGATGTGTTCCCGGCGTGCGGCTTTGCCGGAAATCGCCGGTGATGCGGCGGTGTACTTCGATCCGCTGCGGGTGGAATCGATTGCGGAAGCCTGTGTGCGAATGGCGACTCAGGAATCCGAACGGCGCCAATGGATGCTTCGGAGTTTGGAGCGCAGTGCGCAGTTTTCGTGGCGTGTGACGGCGGAGCGAACGTTGGAAGTATATTGTCGGGCGATGAGGGGATGATGGATGCGGAATGTGAAGCTGGTATTTGAGTATGACGGTACACGGTTTTGGGGATATCAGCGGCAGGCAGCCGGTCGAACCGTTCAGGGGGAAATGGAGCGGATCCTGTCGATATTGACGAATGCAGCGGTGACGCTGAATTCCGCCGGGCGGACCGACTCGGGTGTTCATGCCACGGGTCAGGCGGCCAATTTCAAGACCGGATCCCGGCTAACGGACGAACAGCTGCTGAATGGGCTTCATGCGCTATTGCCGTCGGATATCGCTATCCGGCGAGTGGAGACGGTTGACATGGTTTTTCATGCCCGTTTTTCGGCGGTTGCCCGTCGATACGAATACCGGATACGGAATGCAGACCGGAAGTCAGTGTTTCACCGCTTGTATGAGTTGCATGTTACCGACCAGTTGGACGCGCAGAACATGGATCTGGGGTGCCGATGCCTGATTGGGGAGCATGACTTCTCGAGTTTCCGGGCAGCAGGCGATACATCGGCGCATTCGAAACGGAACATGATGGAAGCCGGCTGTTGCCGGGATGGCGAGGTTATCTTGTTGTTTTTTGAAGCAAACGCTTTTCTTCAGCACATGATTCGTATTATAGTCGGCACGCTTCTTCCGGTAGGGAGAGGGAGAATGACGGTGGCGGAGTTCCTCGATGTTCTCCAGGCGCGGGATCGCGCACGGGCGGGGACAACGGCACCACCCCATGGACTGTGCTTGACGGCGGTCCGGTACGAGTAGTGCCGGATTTTGCTTGACAGATTTCTTGTGTATGAATAGGATTCTCGATTCGTCCGGTAGACCGATATATGAAGGTATAAATATTGGGAGAACACGAAAAATGAAAACAACGCAATTTATTAGCAAAGAAAATGCCACCAACAACTGGTATTTGTTGGATGCAGAAGGCGTGCCCGTGGGACGGCTGGCCACGATGGCAGCGTTCCTGCTGCGCGGGAAACACCGCCCTGATTTCACCCCTCATATCGATATGGGTGACCATGTGGTGATTATCAACGCCGAAAAAGTGAAATTCACCGGAAAAAAATGGGAAACCCAGAAGTATTACCGGCACTCCGGTTATCCCGGCGGTCTGCGGGAAGAAACCGCAACCGAATTGTTGAAGAAGTATCCGGAGCGGATCATTGAATCGGCAGTCCGGGGGATGCTTCCGAAAAACCGCCTAGGCAAGAAACTGGGTAAAAAACTGCGGGTGTATGCCGGCAATACGCATAAGCACGATGCGCAGGTCCCTGCCGCCATCGAAGTATCAGAGAACAAGTTCATCCAGGCAGCCAGATAGTCAATAAAAGGAGGAATTTTTTATTATGTCACAGGAAGTGTATTACGGAACCGGAAGACGAAAAGTTTCTGTCGCTCGGGTTCGCATCAAACCGGGGACCGGTCGATACATTATCAACGGAAGAGAATTCGATCAGTTTTTCAAGCGTGCCACGCTGCGGATGATCATCAATCAGCCGTTCGAGATCGCCGAACATGAAAACAAGTTCGATGTCTATGCCATTATTTCCGGGGGCGGCAATTCCGGTCAGGCCGGTGCATTGCGGCACGGTATTGCTCGTGCACTGGTCGATTACGATATCAACCTGAGACCCGCACTGAAACGCGCCGGCATGTTGACCCGGGATCCACGGCAGGTCGAACGGAAGAAATACGGACAGAAAGGCGCCCGGGCCCGGTTCCAATTCTCCAAGCGATAATCAGACACCCGGTGTCTGTGACACAATAAAACTCAGGCGCGCGGATGCCGGTCATGGGTGCCTGCCGGGCGGCAGGTAATGATCCGGTGATGATACGCGCCAAGGAAAAACCCAGGGAGGCAACAAAATGACCACCAACGTGACCATGCGGCAATTGTTGGAAACGGGAGTCCACTTCGGTCACCAGACGAAGCGCTGGAATCCCAAGATGAAACGCTACATTTTCGGTGAGCGGAACGGCATCTATATCATCAATCTTCAGAAAACGATGGCCTGTTTCCGGGATGCGTGCGAGTTCATTCAGAACGTCTGTGCTCAGGGAGAGTCTGTGCTGTTTGTCGGGACGAAAAAACAGGCTCAGCAAGCCATTGAAGAAGAGGCCACCCGGGCCGGCATGTTTTTCGTCACCCATCGCTGGCTCGGTGGCATGTTGACGAATTATATTACAATCCGGCAATCGGTGAACCGATGGGAACGGCTGGAAGAACTTCGCACCGAAGGCGGCTATGACCGGCTCGGGAAAAAAGAAGTTCAGCGGCTGGAAAAGGAACGGCTCAAACTGGAACGGAACCTCCGCGGCATCCGGACGATGGAAGCTCTGCCCGGTGCGATTTTTATCATCGATACGAAAAAAGAATACATCGCAGTCAACGAAGCCAAAAAACTGGGTATTCCCATCGTGGCCATCGTGGATACCAATTGCGATCCGGAAGAAATCGACTTCCCGATACCCGGAAACGACGATGCGATTCGCGCGATCCGCCTGATCACATCTCAGATAGCCCGATCGGCCATTGCAGGGAAAGACATTTTCGCCAAGTCCACTAAGACGCGTCCAACAATGCATAAACCCGGGGATTCGGGAATGGACTTGTCGGAGATGGTAGACACCGGCGAAGAAGATGAAGAAGAAGAAGGGATGGACACCATGCTTTCCGCAGATGAAATCATCGCCGGAGATAACGCTGAAGACGGAACGGGACCGACTGACACGAACAAAGACGTGGAAGCCTGATCCATCAGTATAACGTTCAATGTGAGGAGAAAAACCATGGAAATTACTGCTGCCATGATTCAGGATCTGCGCTCGAAAACGGGCCTGGGAATTATGAAATGCAAAGAAGCGTTGAAAGAATCGGCGGGCGATATCAACTCCGCCATCGAATATCTCCGTAAAAAAGGGATGGCGGATGCATCGAAAAAAGCTCACCGCACAACGTCGGAAGGACGAATAGGTTATTATATTCACCACTCCGGAAAACTGGGCGTGCTCGTGGAAGTGCAATGCGAGACGGATTTTGTCGCCAAGACCGACGAGTTCCTGGATGTGGGCCGCGATATCGCAATGCATGTCGCATCAATGAATCCGATATATGTTGAACCGTCGGAAATTCCAGCCGATGTGCTGGAAAAAGAGCGGGAAATCTATCGAAGCCAGGTGTCGGAGATGGGGAATAAACCAGCGAACATCATCGAAAAGATCGTCGAAGGTAAATTGACGAAATTCTATTCCCTGGTGTGTCTGATGGATCAGCCGTTCGTGAAGGACGACTCCATGACGGTGCGGGATTATGTGAAGGGTAAGATCGCTAAACTGGGTGAGAACATCATCGTCAGGCGATTTGCCCGAATCGCATTAGGTGAAGAGAAATAGCAGGCAGGGAGTCCATGCGATGACCGTTGAACCGGATCACGTGATCTATCGCCGAATTTTGCTGAAGCTGTCCGGCGAGGCATTGGGAGGTGGCCGGAGCGGTATCGATTCCCGGTTTGTGCTTGATTTGGTAAATGACATTTCCGCCGTTGCTGACCGTGGCGTTCAAGTGGCCATTGTCTGCGGCGGCGGCAATATTTTTCGCGGCATTGCAGCGGACAGCGCCATCGATCGCACCGCGGCCGATGCCATGGGTATGCTGGCAACAATGATCAATGGTTTGGCCCTCCGGGAGTTTTTCCGGTCGCAGGGCCGACAGGCCGTGGCGATGGCGGCGTATCCCGTTGAAGGCATCCTGCCTGCTTTTTCCGCAGAGCATGCCCGAAATCTGCTCGATTCCGGCCATATTGTGATTTTGACCGGAGGCACCGGTCTTCCTTACTTTTCCACCGATACCGCCGCTGTCATGCGTGCATTACAGATCAATGCCGATGTCATGATCAAGGCAACCAAAGTCGATGGCATTTTCGACCGGGATCCCCTATCGGATCCAACGGCCCGTAAGTTTTCGAATCTGACTTTCAATCGTGTGCTTGAACTCGATCTTAAAGTGATGGATGCCGCTGCTATTGCTCTCTGTCGCGACAACAATCTCCCTGTTGTCGTCTTCAATCTTCTCGAAAAAGGACACCTTGGCAAGCTGATGGCAGGCGAACGAATTGGTACACGGGTGATGCAGGAGGATATGTGTGATGATTGATGAAGTCTACACCGATGCAGAAATTCGGATGCAGGAAACGGTTGAGCATTACAAACGCCAGTTTTCGACGGTCAGAACCGGACGTGCTTCCAGCGGATTGGTCGAAAATATGCGGATCGATTACTATGGAACTTCAACGCCACTGAAACAGATGGCGAAAATTGCGATCCCGGAACCCAGCCTCATTGTGATTCAACCATGGGATAGTTCCGCGCTGCCAGCCATCGAACGAGCTATCCAGACCAGCGATCTGGGAATGATGCCGAACAACGACGGCAAAATCATCCGCCTGAATGTGCCCGTGTTGACCGAAGAACGTCGGATTCAACTGGCGAAGCTGGTCAAGAAAATGACCGAAGAAGGTCGGGTTGCCATTCGCAATATTCGGCGCGACGCCAACGAAACCATCAAGGAATTTCTAAAAGAAAAAGATATATCCGAAGATGATGCCCATGCCGGATATGACCGGATTCAAAACCTCACCAATGATTTCATCGTCAAGATCGATCAATTGGGCGAACGCAAAGAAAAAGAATTAATGGAACTCTGATTTCCATTGTCTGACTATCGGGGGGGATACAGCATGGATCACCGTCTCGATCCCGATCGAATACCAGCGCATATCGCGATC
>JAFGMN010000093.1 GCA_016927515.1 candidate division CSSED10-310 bacterium
CCAGCCGTCCGCACGCTACTCCAATCGAACCGGCCCGTGGCCGCGATTGTGGCCCCCAGTTTTCCGGCCGAATTCGGACAGATCGATTTTACGGTTCTCGTGGGACAATTACGTCACCTGGGCTTCCGTTGGGTGCATGAGGTGGGTTTCGGTGCGGATCTGGTCGCGTCACGGATGCGCCGTCTGCTCGATGAATTTCCGGACAAACGGTATATTTCTTCCGCCTGCCCGGCCGTATTCGGGTTTATCAAGCGATATCATCCTGAACTGATACCCGAAGTGGCGCCGGTCGTATCCCCCATGATCGCTACGGCAAGAGTGTTGCGGCGTCTTCATGGGGACCGGATTCACATTGTGTTTATCGGGCCCTGCATCAGTAAAAAAATCGAAGCGGACAGCCGCGAAGTGGGCGGGGAGATCGAGGATGTGCTGACCTTCGGGGAACTGCGCGAGATGTTCGGTGAAGCACTTCGTGACGGCACGGAAATCAATCCCTCGGATTTTGACCCGCCTCATGCGGGACGGGGCTCGCTCTTTCCCGTGGGCAGGGGGCTGCTGGAGGCCGCAGACATCCGGGAGGACCTGTTGCGGGACGATGTGATCTCCGCCAACGGCCGGGCCAATTTCATTGATGCCGTAATGGAATTCAGTTCCGGGGATGTTCGTGCCCGTTTTCTGGATGTGCTCTGCTGTGACGGATGCATCATGGGTTCGGGGATGACCATCCGCGATCCCCTTTTCAAACGACGGAATCGAATCAGTGAATACGTCCGGTCCGTGCTGGATCAGCGGGATCAAAGGGTCTGGCAGAATTACATGGACCAGTTCGATGACCTGGACCTGAGCCGGACATTCATACCCAACGACCAGCGCATAACTCCGCCCGACGACGCACAAATTCGTCGTGTGCTGGCGGATATGGGAAAAATCCACCCCTGGGATGAATTGAACTGTGGTGCATGCGGGTATGAAACCTGCCGCGAACATGCGGTGGCCATCTGCAAGGGACTTGCCGAAAGCGAGATGTGCCTGCCGTACAGTATCGAACGACTTCATAAAACCGTCGCCGAATTGAACGAGTCCAATACCAAGCTGGCGAGTACCCGGGAAGCCCTCATTCAGTCGGAAAAGCTGGCCAGTATGGGTCAATTGTCCGCGGGCATCGCTCATGAGGTCAACAATCCGCTTGGTGTTGTGTTGATGTATGCCCACCTGCTCCGCGAGGAGATCGAGGAAGGTTCCGAACTGCATGAGGATCTGCAGATGATCGTGGAGCATGCCGATCGGGCCAAGAAAATCGTCTCCGGGTTGTTGCATTTCGCCCGGCAGAACAAGATCAGTTTGAAGCGTACGAATATTCCCGAGCTCATCGAGGACTGTTTGAAATCCGTTCAGGTTCCGGCAAGCGTAACCGTCCGTATGGAGAACCATATGGGTGATCCTACCGCCGATGTCGATCGGGACCAAATGATGCAGGTTATCCTGAATTTTGTCTCCAACAGCCTCACCGCAATGCCGGATGGCGGGACGTTGACCATCCAAACGGATGATACGGATGGTGACGTGACTATTCGTGTCCGTGATACGGGAAAGGGCATTCCCAGGGAACTGAGAAGTAAAATATTCGAACCTTTTTTCACCACCAAGGGGATCGGCCAGGGAACCGGCCTGGGTCTGGCCATCACCTACGGGATTGTCAAAATGCATCGGGGCAGGCTGGATGTGGAGTCCTCGACAGAGGATGAACCGGGTCCCACCGGTTCGATATTCAGCGTGACATTGCCCCGCCGGAATACGGGTACGGAAGTCCCGGTTCAATCGGAAAAATGAGGACATCAATGAATCCAACACCCCCCAAAACCATTCTTCTTGTCGATGACGACATCGATTTTCTTGCTCAAACCCGTCAGTACCTGGAATCCGCGGGATATCGTGTCATCACCGCCGAAGGACAGGCACAGGCAGAAACGATTCTGGCAGACCATAGTCCGGATCTGGCGATTGTCGATCTGATGATGGAACACATGGACGGCGGTTTTGCGCTGGCGTATCACATCAAGAAAATGGATGCGCGTATTCCGGTGATTATCGCCACGGGCGTGACCAGCGAAACCGGCCTTGAATTTGACGCGGCCACGGACGAGGAGCGTTCCTGGGTCAAAGCGGACGCCTTTCTGGCCAAGCCGTTGCGCGGAGAACAGCTTCTCCGGGAAGTGGAACGATTGCTCGGAGCCCTGTGACATGGAGATCCTGAAGACACTGGTTGTCGATGATGAGCTGGGAATGCGCCTCAGTGTTCAGAAGGCGCTGACCCGGTTTTCCATGACACTGCCGGACGTCGAGGAAACCATCGGATTCGAGGTGGATGTGGCGGGTACGGGCGAGGAGGCGATTGAAAAAATCGAGGCCAACCGGCCCGATCTGCTGCTTCTCGATTATAAACTGCCCGGTATGAGCGGCCTGGATATCCTTGACCGGATTACCTCTGAAGAGAGTGAAATGGTCACGTTGATGATCACGGCCTATGCTTCCATCGACATTGCCATCACGGCGATCAAGCGCGGCGCGTTCGATTTCATCGCGAAACCGTTTACTCCGGACGAATTAAAAAAAACCGTGTCCAAGGCGGCGCAGAGTCTGATTCTGGCCCGCCGGGTGCGCAGGCTGGAGCAGGAACGAAAGCAGGTCCGGTTTCAGTTTATCCGGGTCCTCGGTCATGAACTCAAAGCTCCGCTGAATGCCGTGGAGGGGTATCTGGTTCAAATGCAGGAGCATTTGCTCGGTGGTGAACTTGCCCCGTACGACCCCATGGTGAATCGCAGTCTTCTGC
>JAFGMN010000002.1 GCA_016927515.1 candidate division CSSED10-310 bacterium
CGCAATTGCATCAGCCGGGCGCGGATTTCCGATTTCAGTGAAGGATCCACTTCCGCGATTCGCTTCAAAATGGCAATGGCTTCACGGTAATGTTCCTTCTGCATGTCTGTATCCAGAGTAGCCCACAGCATTTTCAGCAACTGGTTGTTCTTGGTTCGTTCGATGCGATCGGCGAGTTTTCGTACGTGAAAATTGTTAGGATCCATCTGCCGGATTTTAGCGACGATTTCTTCGGCTTCCGGGATCCGATTGCCGCTGAAAGCCGACTCGGCCCGGGCGACCAACATACCGAGAGATGCACGATCTTCCATGCCGAATTCGATCCTCTGCTTGAGTTTCAATGCTGTTTCATTGCCGGGATCGATATCCAGAATCCGGACGACGTGGGACATGGCAGAAGAAAAAGCCTGTTTGGCCAAATCGATTTTGGCCGCATCGATCAACGTGTTGATTAGCCGATGCCTCTCCTGTTCCTGCATGACCTCGTGGGTCAGGCGGAACAGTTCGGCGTTGTCCTTATCGATTTGCCGTCCGGTTTGAAGGATGTTCAGGGCATCGGAAAGATTGTTGGCATAGAAAGCGATCAGTGCTTTATTGATAATGGATTGAAGCTCCAGTTCGCGCTCGTGAAGCTGCTGAACCCGCAGCATGATCGTGGTCACTTCGGAATGATACGGTGCCAGTGCCAAGGCTTGTTCACAGAGGCTGACGGCGCGATAATATTCGCGGTTTTCTTCGTTCCGCTTGGTCTCGGCCAATAACAGGGCGACGGTAGCTTCAGCCGTGGATGACCGAAATGCCGGCTCGATGTCCGGAAGCCAGTAATCCGGATCCAGACTCTCCAACTGCATCGCCAGTTCCTTACAATCGACATGACGATGCTCCGGCATTCGTGCCAGCGCTTTCATCACAATTTCATCCAGTTCCTCGGGGATGTCCGGGTTGAATGTCCGGATTGGCGGCGGATCCTGCTCCAGCCGCGCTACCGCACCGGTCTCACCCGTGTCTTCGAACGCCGGCCGGTGGGCAAGAATCCGATACAACAGCGCGCCGATTCGATACTGATCCGATGCTGGTTCCGAAATACCGAATTCAATCTGTTCCGGCGAAAAATACATGGCGCTGTCCATCGCAACTGACCATGGTTTCTGTGCCAGAGCATCGATTGTTCCTTGAGCGGCTCCGAGATCCATGACCCGGCAGTAACCCTCCCGTGACACGGCCACATTGGAGGGCGTCAATCGATGATGCACGATTCCCATGTTATGGGCGGCATGCAGACCCAGAGCAATATCGCGCCCTATCCGAAGCGCTTTCCACAACGGTATTCCGTTCGTTTCTTCCCGGATAAGGTCCTCAACCGTACCGTCCGCGATAAACTCCAGAATGATGTATTGCTGTGAACCCGAACTGCCGAAGGTGTACATTCTTGCCAGGTGGGGCTCATCGACACGGAGACAGCGGCGGAGATTCTGATTCCACCGATCGATCACCGCCGGGGATGTATCCAGGTTGAATTTCAAGGTTTTCAGGGCGATCTTGCGATCCAGAATCAGGTCATGGGCCAGATACACGGTGCTGCTACCCCGGCGATGCACCTCCGATACGATATCGAACCGCCCATTCAACTGGGTCTGCAGGATCATGATATCACGAGATTGACGGTCCGATACCACCGGGACTTCCCGATGGCAATAAGGACATCGCCGCCGCGCCAAAGGCAACACATTCATACATGTCGGACACCGTTTGGGTTGATTCATCCCACGAACCGAAACTCCACAAGTCAACCAGAAATACACATCTCCTTACAGACTCAGTTCCATTATATTACCGAATCGACGCGGTGAATGCGAGTGATTCGAATTCCGATCGGTTGTTGATGCGAACGCTTTGTATTCCTAACGGCCGATACAATGGTAATCGAACCCGATATCAGCCATTTTCATTGGCTCGAAGCAATTCCGTCCATCAATGAAAATCGGGTAATTTAACGACGTGTATATCCGCTGCAGATCCATCGTCAGGAATTCATCCCATTCCGTTATCAGGATCAATGCATCTGCCCCGTCCGCCGTGCTGTAGGGATCGGCGCAATACGTAATGCGATCCTGGAAAAACATCCGGGATACATCCATGGCGACGGGATCATATGCTTTCACCTGAGCACCTTCTTCAAGAAGCGCATTGATGATGTCGATACTCGGCGCTTCCCTCATATCATCCGTATTTGGTTTAAACGATAAACCCAACACAGCGAAGGTTTTATCTTTTACGATCCACATGGCTTTTTTGATTTTCCGGATGAATAGTTCCCGCTGCACTTTGTTGATCCGAATCACATCATCCAGCAACTTGAAATCATATCCCAACTCCCGCGATATCTCGAGAAATGCGCTGACATCCTTCGGGAAACACGAACCCCCATAACCCACGCCAGCGCTCAGAAACTTGTCGCCGATCCGGGAATCCAGACCCATGCCCCGAGCAACCTGCTTGACATCGGCTCCCGCCAATTCACAGAAGTTCGCGACGGCATTGATGTATGAAATCTTCAATGCCAGAAAACTGTTGGATGCGTGCTTGATCAGTTCCGATGAACTGACGTTTGTCACAAGAAACGGTGTTACATCCCCCTGGGGCGCTTGGTGAATCACTTCTTGTTTCACCAGGTCGAAAGAAACTGACTGATCGATGATCGGCTGGTAACAGGCTCGAAGCAACGTCGCGGCTCGTTCCGATTCAACGCCGACGACAATCCGGTCCGGTTTCAGAAAGTCGCCGATGGCCGATCCTTCGCGGAGAAACTCCGGATTCGATGCCACGTCGAATTCGACACCGTCCCGATTGTTGAAGCGGATTGTCCGTTTGACCCATTCACCGGTTTTAACCGGAACAGTCGATTTCTCGACGATGACCTTATAGGAGTCCATTGCGTAGGCGACCTGACGGGCCACATTTTCGATATACGATAAATCCGCTTCACCCGTTGGTAATGGGGGCGTTCCGACAGCGATGAAAATCACTTCCGATGCTTTTACCGCTTCCGGGATTTCCGTTGTAAAGATCAACCGGCCAGACCGCGCATTCTCGATCACGAGCGAATCCAGACCGGGTTCGAAGATCGGGATGATTCCCTCTTTCAGCTTATTGACTTTTTGCTTATTGTTGTCGACACAAATGACGGAATGACCGCATTCCGCAAAACAGACACCAGAGACCAACCCGACATATCCAGTACCAATTACCGCAATTTTCATGGTTTTCCTCTCTATTTTTTATTGAACCATGGGTTCGATAACCCTTTCCGACCATGGACACATGATCATGCCAAAAAAAACCTGGCTGCGCAACCCGGTTTCGGAATCGGAAAATCAGGATTCGACAGGTGGCGGAGGGGAATCGACGATCACCGTTCGATGGCGGGTGACGATTGCCAGTCCCGGTATGTTTCCAGGTGCTTTCCGAACATGTTTTCTCTGTGCCAGAAAAACCGGAACAGCCTTCTCACCACGGGCACCCGAAAAATAAACTGCGTGTTCCGCAGCGAAACGGGCGGTCCGGTCAGGGATGTCCGCTGCTTTGCCTGGATTTCGGGCGATTACGTGAGCACCCCGGAATCCATGTGCATGCAGCCAGAAATCCCATGGAGCTGCTTCACGAAAGGTCAGTATATCGTTTTCCACGGCACTGCGTCCTACCCAGACATCCCACCCGTCCGGTGAGCGAAACCGAAGAAACGGCTTGCAAGTCAGCATGGCGGATGGATTGATTTGTCGAGTATTCGATTCTGCGAATCCCGCCCGGGTTAGCTGCGAGGCAATGACCGATAACGCCGTATCATCTTCGCAAGATTCGATGGCATCGCGAACCGACTTCAGCGCAGCGAGTTCATCCTGAAGCGTGTTCAAACGCTGCCGGATTCGGGGAACGGCCCGATCGGTTTTTCCAGCTTTTCGGAAGAGTCGATCGACATTGTCCCGGGGATACAGCGCGGGGTTCAACGGAATGGTGATCGTTCGGTATTCGGGATCATGAACATTGGGCACGGTAATCTCCGCCATCCCAGGTTTCAGCCGGTGAAACGCTGCCGCCAGCGAGTCCGCCATTGCTCGGATGACCTCGTTGGCGGGTAGATTGTTCAAATCACGCGTCGCCGCCGCCATGGATCGCCGATACCGAGCTTCAGCAGCAGCCACCCGTTGCACCAGGGTCTGCTTCCGATTCCGGAATCGATCCGACCGAATCTGGGTCATCCGGATCGATGCCGAACTGAACAAGCGCTGGCGGACGCCATCGCAGGATAGCTCCGCCTCCGGCTCCGGCATCGTCACACGCCGGATTTCCTTTTCGACGCGGGACCACCCCTCTACCTGATAGAGACGGACCAGACTTCGCCCGAGTTCGGGTGTCATCGGCGCCCATGTCCGTTGGAGCGAGCTGACGATGTCCCGAGGCGATTCCTCTACCGGCCACAACGAAGGTGCGTCCGCCAGGTTTGAAAGCGGTTGCCGGCCGCGTCCCGCGCGAATCCAGGCGTTCTGGAACCGCCTTCCAGGAAACCGCAACAGATATCCGCCATCATCATCGGGCTGCTTTGTCAGACATTCCAATATCGTTTCCATTTCCGGATCCACCAGCACGGCGTTTCCGAAATTTCCCATAAATTCAAGCCAGAGCTGCCGTGGATTTCTCCATTCCGCCAGCTGGAAGGTGATACACACAATCCGGTCTGGATACGGCATGATGACTTCCTTGATGCCGGCTCCAGACAATTTGTTGCGGAATGAACGGGCGAGCAACGTGTCGGACTCCCCCTGAATCCGTTCGTTCGATGCATACAGCCCCGAATGCGGCCCAACCATGTCAAGGATCAGCGTCGTTTCCTGATGCGGATCACAACCGCCCTTCACCGATAACATCAGCGTCCGGTTGGCATCCTGTCCGCAAGTCCGGACCCGAGCCCCGGCAACCAGCCGATGCATTAACCGGCACGTGCTTTTCAGTTCGAAATAATCCATTTGTTTACCCTGCTGCCGGCATTACCATCCCAGTACGCCGGCTCTTTTCTCGGGTCTGAATCAGAATCTGCTCCGCCAGCCATCGACCCCGGTCATCGGTCAGAAATCGAGCGATAAAATCCAAGCACAACTTGCGCGCTTCCGTGTATTGTTGCAGATGAAATAGCGTCCGGGCACGCCCCAGCACAATGTCCGGGTTGGCCGGAAACATCCGGTATCCGTAGTCCGCGACTGCCAGAGCCAACACCGGCCTGTGCCGGTTAAGACTGTTCTCGATCAGTGCATTGACATGCCCCGGATAGATCCGGGATGCATACCGGAACATTTCTCGGCAGAAATCCGGCGGCATATTCGGAATGGTTTCCATGAAAACACCATGATCCGATAAATAGAACGCATCAAAAGCCCGGGCACCTTCCTGAATCGCCGATCGATGGAATGCCGAAACCGCTTTAACCAGATGCCCGTTGGTTACAAACCGGGCCGAATCCTGATACGCCGGCCGGGATTCAAGATCCTGCATGATCGCAAACAGCGGATCAAGCGGAGTCATCGCTCCGGAAGGCCGGCTCAATTGCATGGGAAACAACGCGCCGGACAGTAGCGCATCATCCAAGTGCCGGACTGCTTTTCCGGATTGATCCAGCAAGGCAAACGCGGCAATCCGGATCATGGTTGTCTCCATCGACTCAGGCGACGGAAAATCATGGGTGATTGCCATACGGGCCGATTGCGTCCAACCCATGGCAATTCCAGTCGCAATGTACTCCGCTATATCATGTCCGGGGAGCAGCCGGATCAGCGGAACTCCCAGCACAAACTCCAACGTATGAAGGTCCCGGGATTCCAATTCCCCGGCATCCGCCAGCAGTGTGTCGATGAAATCATCAGGCAGCGGATGTCTCGTATCAACATCGGATGTGCGGGGATGCGCACCCGGCAAGCGTGTTTTCAATTCGTACCATGGGTCACCGGGAGCACTCAGGAATGCCCGACACATGCAGGCGACAGCAAAACGTCTCTGTTCCAGGGCGCGCAGGATTCGGGCGGCAGTCCGCCAGAAATGGAAACGATACGCTGATATCCGGTGCAGCCGAATGGAATCGACCGCCACGCCGGCTGTATTGTCGGCCGGTGTTTCCAGTATCAGCGGAGTTCCACCCGACACA
>JAFGMN010000094.1 GCA_016927515.1 candidate division CSSED10-310 bacterium
ACTAATCCTCTGACCGGCCGGTGGCACGGATGCATCCGTATTTTCCCGGTCGATATCGCGTAGTCGGTTCAGTAGATCGCCGGAGATGCTGTTTTCAGGACCGGACGGTTCCGCTTGCCGGAGAAAGTCAGAAACCGAACGTGCTTTCAAAAAATTGCCACGGCAGGTTTCGCAGTCCTGCAAGTGCCGATCGATCATTTCCTTCACTAACGGTTCAATCTGACCCGACATGTAATCATCCATCATTTTTTCGACATGCTTACAATTCACGACTTTCCATCCATTCTCTGATTTTCTGCCGTGCCCGATGCATTCGGGATTTGACAGTACCCATGGAACACCCCATGATTTGGGCCACCTTCTCGTACGGCAATTCCTGATACTCCACGAGAATGATGATCGTGCGCTGGTCTTCCGGTAACTCCCTGAGCGCTTCCTGGACCAACGTCACCCGTTCCCGCATCTCCATCTCCTCCGCAGGGTTCAACTGATTCCCAGCAAACTGCATCCCGGATTCATCGCTCATCTCATCGAGACTCTCGGTCCGCCGGAAATCACGCTTTCGAGATTCGTTGATGGCCAGATTCCGGGCGATCTGATAGATATACGTCGAGAACTTCGCTTTTGGTTCGTACCGGGAAGCCGCCCGATAGACGCGTAAAAACGTATCCATGACATAATCGCGTGCCGATTCCTCATCGCCGAACTGGCGGAGAAAGAAAACAAACAACTGCCGTTCGTATCGATCGAGCAGGACACTGAAGGCGTCGTGGTCCCCATCCTTAACTCTGAGCATCAGCGCTTCGTCAGATAATCCGGAATGTGTCGGAAGGTCCTTCATCATCACCATGTCCGTCTCGGATTCATCGGTATTGCGCAGTCATCCAGCGCTCGCAATCCATCCTGAGCTGTCAGTTATATCAGATTCCGCGGGTGATCGGATACTCAGGTGGCCAGTTTTTCCTGCTGTTTGAACTGGAGTTGGTAGAGGCGATAGTAGAGTCCCCGTCGGGTGAGCAGCGATTGGTGGGTTCCGATTTCCTGCACTTGGCCCCGATGGAGAACGATGATGGTATCTGCCTGTTTAATTGTCGACAGGCGATGGGCGACAACAACGGCCGTTCGGTGCGACAGCAGATGATCGAGCCCGCGTTGGATCCACTTTTCGGTTTCGGAATCGATATTGGCGGTGGCTTCATCGAGAATCAACAGGGCAGGATCCATCGCCAGGGCTCTAGCGAACGCGAGAAGCTGGCGCTGGCCCTGGCTGAGGGTTGCGCCGCCTTCCTCAACCCGATGTTCATACCGATCATCCAGCCGTTCGATGAACGTATCGGCATGAACGAATCGGGCGACGTCATGAATCGCTTCATCACTGATATCCGAATTGTTAAGCCGGATGTTTCGATAGATATCGCCGGAAAAAAGAAAAACGTCCTGCAACACCATGGCCATATTCCTGCGGATGAACCGCCGGTCGTATTCGTATAAATTCCTACCATCCAGCAGGATTTCACCGCTCTGAATGGTGTAAAACCGGGTCAGCAGGTTGATAATCGTCGTTTTTCCGCTTCCGGTGGCTCCGACAAATGCCGCCGTCTCGCCGGCTCGCACGGTGAATGACACATCTTTTAGCACCCAATCATCGCCATTGTATGCAAACCAAACATGGCGAAACTCGATGTCTCCCCGAATGACACCCTCGGTCAGCAACTGCCTTCCCGCGTCTTCCGCATCCTCGGGATCGAGATCCAGTAGTTGAAAAATACGCTCCGACGACGCCATGGCCGCCTGCATAATATTGAATTTCTCGGCGATATCCCGGACCGGTCCGAAAAACATCGTCAGGTAGTTCAGGAACGCAATCAATGTACCCAGTGAAATCGCGTTCTGTACAACCTGGCCGCCACCGTAATACAGAATCAATGCGACCCCGGTGTTTTCGAGAAAAACAATGAACGGTGAAAAAGACGACTGGATGATCAATTCCCGCATATTCGCCTGGAACGCTTGCCGGTTGATCTCTTTGAATTTATTGAAATGCAGCGCTTCCCGGGCAAATACTATGATCACTTTGATCCCACTGAGATGCTCCGCAAGCGTCGCATTGATCAATGCTATTTTCTTTCGAACGATACGGTAAGCATCCCGCATTTTTCGCTTGAAATACCATGTCACGCTGATCATGAACGGCAACACGCAAAATGTAACCAAGGCTAACCGGGGCGCCAGTACCAACATGACCCCGGTGATACCGACAATCATCAGCACATTTTTCAGCATTTCCACGAGAATCGACGTAAAAACTTCGTTCAGAACATTGACGTCATTCGACACACGGGTCACGAGCCGTCCGGTGGGTTGGGAATTGAAAAACCGGAGATGGAGCCTTTGCACATGGTCGAAAAGCTTCATCCGGATATCGTACATAATCTTCTGACCGACCCAGGCCAGAACATAAACCTGACCAAACATGACCACGAGGCTGAGAAGAAGGATCGCCACGTAGACGAGCGCGATCGCTCCAATACCCCGACGATCGGGTTTCCGGATCACGCTTCGCAAGGTTTCCGGCAGCGTGTCCAGCCGGGTGATCGGCATCACAAACCGTCCGGACGTGACCGTCGGTTCGAGCTGAAGCACCCCGGCGGTTTTCGCCGCGAGAATCTGCTCCCGGCTGTTTTCATCGTACCGATCCAGATCGAGAATATAAGTCGAGACGGTATCAACAGCACCGGCATCGAACAGCCGTTTCCGGTCGACCGGATCCAGAATCCCTTCCCGGATAATGACCTGGTTATCATGGAGGGCGATATGCCGGTCGGCATAACGTACCAGGAAGTCGTCCCGTTCTGCTGGTGAAAAGGAAGTCAGATCGACACGTTTATCTTTGATCACGATAAATGAATCGATTCCGATCTTTGTCAGATAAGGCAACAGAATCTGGGAGGCGGACATCAGCGATGCGAGCAAGAGAGCCAGAAACAGCCAGGGAGCATATGGACGCGCATAGACGTACAGTCGTCGAACAATGCGGGAATCGTATATTTTTCCAAGATCATCTTCTCTTGCGAGATAATCTTCAGGCATGGGTATCGCTCTCTTCGTGACCGACCGCTTCGCTTTCCGTCACCCGGTCGAGTTCTTCTTCGAGTTTCTGATGTTGGTAAATTTCAAAATATCGGCCTCGTCGGGCAGTCAATTCTTGATGAGATCCCATTTCCGCAATTTCGCCATCTTCGAGGAACACGATGATATCGGCTTCACGCGCTGTCGACACGCGGTGTGAGATCAGAATGACAGTCTGATTCCGGTCGTTGTTTTTCACATTGCTCACAATGGATTCTTCCGTTTCGGCGTCCACTGCGGAAAGGGCGTCGTCGAGGATCAGAATGGGTGTTTGAGCTGCCAAGGCCCGTGCAATGGCCACCCGTTGTTTCTGTCCACCGGACAATGTCACACCCCGTTCTCCAACCAGCGTCTCGAACCGTTCCGGGAAGATGGCGATATCATCGTACACGTGAGCCTGGCGTGCAACCTTTTCGACCTGCTCATCGGTCAATTCTCGCCCGAACCGGATGTTATTGCTGATCGTATCCGAAAACAGGAAGGACTGTTGCGGAACGACACCGATCTGACTGCGCAGCGTTTTCAAATCGATGGTCCGGACATCGATGTCATCGATCAGGACCGTGCCGTCGGGCGGATCGTAGAGTCTGGAAACAAGCGAAACCAGCGTGGTTTTTGCTGATCCCGTCGGACCCATCAAGGCCACCCATTGTCCCGGCCGGATGGTCAAGTTGATGTGTTTCAATACCGGTTTATCCGGTTGATATGCAAAGGTCAAATCACGAAACCGGATTGCGCCGAGAAGGGTTGGCTGAAGTGCATCCGGCAGGTTTTCGATTGCGGGTTTTTCCTGAAAAATCCGGTAGACACGATCGAGGGATGCCCGGCCACGTTGATACAAATTCACGACCCAACCGATGGCGATCATCGGCCAGAGGAGAATTCCGAGGTAGCTGTTGAACGCAACGAAGTCCCCCATCGTCATCCGGTTGTCGATCACGCGGTTGCCTCCGGCATACAGGATGATCACACCGCAGAGGCCGCCGATGGTCCAGATCATGGGGTGCAGTAATCCCCAAACTTTCACTAGGCTCATGTTATCGTTGACATACCCTTGATTGATCCGGCTGAAGTTTGTGCTTTCTGCGGATTCCTGTACGAACGATTTGATGACCCGGATGCCCGCGAAGGTTTCCTGGGCTTTTTCGGAAATAGTTGAAAATCGCTCCTGCACCTTCAGAAACCGAGCATGCATCAGTGGCCCCATCCGCAAAACGATGAGCGTGATAACAGGCATCGGAATCAGGACATAGAGCGTCAGTGTACCATCGATGGTAAACATCATGATCAGTGATGCAATCATCAGCAGGGCGGCATCCATGCTCGCCACAATCGCCATGCCGCACATCATTCGAATCGCTTCGAGATCATTGGTGGCATGCGCCATCAGATCACCGACGGATGTGTGGTCGAAATACGTATACGACAGGGACTGGAGATGTCGGTACAGGGCATTTCGTAAGAACATCTCGATCCGTCGAGAAATGCCGATGATGAAATATCGCCACGTGAATCGGCTGAAGCCGACCCCGATGGCCAGCAATAAAATACCGGCACCATATCGAAGAATCCGTCGGTAATTTTCTGGGTTTTCCGTCAGCACATCGATGCTGTTCTTGACCATCCATGGTATGAAAATCTGCAAACTATCGACAGCGAGCAGACCCACTATCCCAATCATCAGATGGGTACGATATCGTTTGAAATACGGAATGATCAAACTGAAACCGCTTTTCACAGCATCCTCGATATCCCGCTGAAGGGAATTCCGTCAATCCATTAAAAGTATCGACTACTCGTTGTTGATCGCTCGTTTGAACGCATCCACCGCCCGTTCAACGCAATCATCCGGTAAACTCAAATGGAAAACCGCACGAACACGTCGCTGACGGACAGAAAACAATCTGATTCCCCATGTTTCCAACCGGCGTTGAAGTTCGGCCGCATCAAAAGGAACCCGATCATCAAGGTCCACCATAACAATATTCGTATCCACCGTCTCCGGAACACGATACCCCGAAATTGCACGCACACCCCGTGCAAACCGGCGCGCCCGATCATGATCTACGGCCAGGCGATCGATATTGTTTCGCAAAGCGAAAAGACCTGCCGCGGCGATAATACCTGCCTGCCGCATACCACCACCCAGCGCTTTGCGCGCACGCCGACACCGTGCGATGAATGGTTCTGAACCGATCAGAACGGATCCGACAGGTGCTCCCAACCCTTTCGACAGGCAAACGGACAGGGAATCGCAGGCATTTCCCCATCGGTCCGCGGGAATTCCCGTCGCCACAGCGGCATTGATCAGACGGGCTCCATCGATATGCACCGGGATGCTCCGCGATCGTCCCAATTCATGCAAACTCCGTATCGTGTCGAGAGGAACAATTTTGCCTCCACCTCGATTATGGGTATTCTCAATCCAGAATAAGCGAGTCAATGGGAAATGGGGATCGTTTTCTGGACGGATCCGGCTAGAAAAATCAGCGATATCGAATACGCCGTCCACAGCGGGTACCAGATTCAATTGAACGCCGCTTAATCCCGCAGCACTGCCCGCTTCATAATAAAAAACGTGGGCATCGGAAACAACAAGAGCTTCATCCCCGTTCCGGCACCAGGAGCGAACGGCCGCCTGGTTCGCCATTGTTCCCGATGGGACAAACAAACCGGCTTCCCTGCCAAACAGCGCTGCCGTATACACTTCCAATTCCCGAACCGTCGGATCTTCTCCCATAACATCATCCCCTACGGGAGCCCGGCACATGGCTTCCCGCATGGCATCCGTCGGTTGCGTGACGGTATCCGACCGAAGATCGACTATAGAATGGATGGCAAGCATTACAATGCGTCCATTACGATGGTTAAGACCGGGTCAGGAACAGTCCATGAGACGGCAAAGTCCCGCACATGGTCAAAATAGCCGTATGCCGCCACCCGTAACTGGAATTCAATCACTTCTTCCTCATACAACCGCGGCAACGTGAACTCTGCCTGACCATCCGTATCGGTTGTCTGGGTTCCGAGGTAGAAAAAATACTCGTACGTGCTTTGCTTCAGCTGATACAAATCCAGAATCGCCTGATTGACCGGATCGCCGTTCCCGTTCACGACGCGAACAGTCAAAACCGGGTCGACATATTCATCGAGCCGGTCCACTTCGAAATCAATTTCGACCGTTTTATCCCGGATCACGTCGGCATATTTGGACGCTGTTTCGTACCGGGGATGATACAGATTCACCTGGTTGGGCCCCCATCGGACACTATCCAGATAGTAGTACCCCTCGGTATCTGTCACGGTATTGACGGAATATCCATTTTTTTCGG
>JAFGMN010000095.1 GCA_016927515.1 candidate division CSSED10-310 bacterium
ACCGTAATGAGCGTATCAGCCTTGGGCAGCATATAGTTTCGGATTTTTCGGGGAGGAATCTGGCTGGGTGTCCGCGAACACCGGAAATGACAGATCGCCGGAATACCCGTCCGGGTCGCAGACATCCGGGCATACGGATAAGACCAAAATTCGTTGCTGTGCCATAACCGCGCATCTTCCTGCCGGCTCAAGCGAACCATGTCCCGCACCGCAAACGGTATCAGCGGCCAGAACTTGGCTTTTCGCCAGTTGCCGAACCGGATGATCCGCGTCTCGACGCCAATCAGCCGAAGCGCTTCAATCAACGGACCGTAGCGGTGGCAGATAACCACCGGCCGAAATCGATTCCTGTCGATGTGTGTCAATAATTCAACAAGGCTGATCCGTGCTCCCAGCATTTCCACAGAAGGAGTGATGTAAAAAATCGTATCGGTCATGCCGTTTTCGGTTTCCGTTCAATCCGCAATCCGACGAAACGTGCCGGTGTTGGTAGGATCAGCTGATCAGAGGAGCGATAACGAGGGAAACGACGCTCATCAGTTTGATCAAGATGTTCATTGCCGGGCCGGCAGTATCTTTGAATGGGTCGCCGACTGTATCGCCGACGATGGCCGCTTTATGGGATTCCGATCCTTTGCCGCCCATGTTTCCTTCCTCGATCCATTTTTTCGCGTTGTCCCACGCACCGCCTCCATTGGCCATCATCAACGCCAGCAGAACCCCGGTTACCGTTGCTCCGGCTAGCGCGCCTCCAAGCGTTTCCGGACCGAACAGAATGCCGATCAGAACAGGCGCGAGAACGGCAGCGACGCCGGGGACGATCATTTCATGCAGTGCACCCTGGGTGCTGATATCGATGCAGCGTTCGAAATCCGGTTCGGCGTTTCCTTCCATCAACCCCGGGATTTCCTTGAACTGCCGGCGGATTTCACTGATCATCTTGTTGGCTGCACGCCCCACTGACGTCATCGTTCTCGATGCGATGACGAACGGCAGAATTCCACCGAGCAGCAGTCCGATGACGACCCAGGGGTCCATGATATCGATCCGGAAGTCGGGTTGTCGCATGACCACACTCCCGGTAAATGCAGAAAACATGGCGAGAGCCGTCAATGCGGCGGAACCGATGGCGAACCCTTTTCCAATCGCGGCGGTGGTGTTTCCAAGGGAATCGAGGCTGTCAGTTATCTTACGGACATCGCTTCCCAGACCGGACATTTCCGATATCCCGCCGGCATTGTCTGCAATCGGGCCATACGCATCGACGCTCATCGTGATTCCCGTGGTGGCCAGCATGCCGACAGCCGCAATACCGATGCCATACAGACCGGCGAGTTCATATGAAAGGAAAATAGCGGCACAGATCGTCAGCACGGGAAACGCCACCGATTCCATTCCGACGGCGAGACCCGTAATGATGTTGGTGGCAGCGCCGGTTCCGGAATTCGTCGCAATGGTCCGGATGGGTTTACCCGATGTATAGTATTCCGTGATCAATCCGATCAGGACGCCGCATAGGCATCCGAACACCATGGCCAACCATACTTTAAAGCCGTATCCACCATCGAACATGGCCAAGGCCAGAAAGAACGTGGCAACGGCCAAAATAATTGCAGCGACATACGTGGACAGCCGGAGAATGGCGGCGGGACCGCGATGACCAAACCATTTGATGGAAGCAAACCCGATCACCGATGCGATGAGTCCGAACATGGCAACCACGATCGGAAACAGCATGTGTTCATATACGTTCATTGCACAGTTGGCACCGATGGCAATCGTTGCCACAATCGACCCGACATATGATTCGAAAATATCCGCCCCCATTCCGGCCACATCACCCACATTGTCGCCGACATTATCGGCAATGACGCCAGGATTTCGCGGATCGTCTTCTGGGATGCCGGCTTCGACTTTACCCACAAGATCTGCACCGACATCTGCCGTCTTCGTATAAATACCGCCGCCAACTCGGGCAAACAAAGCAATCGAACTGGCTCCCATGGCGAATCCGCTGATGTACTGCACATGGCCGGGATCACCCAGCAGCAGGAACACCAGGCTGACACCCAGAAGACCCAGGGAGGCAACCGATAATCCCATGATTTCACCGCCCATGAACGCCACGAACAACGCACGGGATAGTCCCTCCGACCGGGCCGCCTCCGTTGTCCGGACGTTGGCTCGTGTCGCAGCGACCATGCCGAAATACCCGGCAAGCATCGAACAGATCGCTCCGCCGAGGAATGCCAAAGCCGTTCGGAAACTCACAAACAGCAACAACACGAATACGATGACGATGAACCGATACAGATAATTGTATTCCCGACGCAGGAAGACCATCGCGCCAGTGTGAATGTGCTCCGACAACTGCCGCATCTTTTCCGTTCCCACGGGCAGTTTCCGGATATACAGAAAGAAACCCAATGCCAACAAAAGCCCGCACACGGCGATCCAGGGAGCCCATACGACGATGCCATACCCGAATCGGATGTACATCGAATCGGATCCTCGGTTGCCCAGGCTGTCGGTCACATCCACCGACACGAGATACTGTCCCGATTTCTCATACAGATGTTCCGGCGCTGGCAACACCGACGTTGTCCCATCACCGAACTGCCAATTGTATATGACATCACCCTTCCATTCCGCATCCGTTTCGACCTGATAGATAAATCCTCCGCCATCCTTTGCAGACGAAACGATTCGGGTGTCGAATACTTTGGGTCCGGAATCCCCGCCGGAGCATCCTGCGAGTATTCCTGTCAGAGCCATCAAAATGGCTATCATTCGATTCCTCACGGTTGGTCTCCTCTTCTTCGATGATTTCTGATACGGCTGAAAATGCGCCGGACGAACGGAACAGCAAAATCGCCGGACGGATTGTTCGCTCAAGCTGATAACCCTAGCATCCTGGTGTGTTCCGGTCAAGCGTTGCCTTATGACCGATCACCAGCACACCCAATCCGCCGAGAAAGATCGTGGCAAGCCACCAAGCACCCAGCACCAGCAGGTGAAGATAGACGATGCCGAGTGGATGCGGGAGAGTCGACACCGACCGGCGGAACGCGTCGAAAGCATCAATCCAATGTGTAGAGGAAGCGGGCACGAACCGGAGATCGGTGATATCGATCGCTGTTTGGGTTGTTTGCTGTGTCAGCCGATCGCCCCAGGTAACGATCCGGGTGCCTCCGGAACGAATGGAGTGGATTTGATCTTCTGGATGCAGAGATCTCCCGCGAATCACAATTCCCGGCTCGATGTGTAGAAGAACCGGCGAATCGGATGTGGCGAACCATCCAGATATCGGAACACCCGTGCCGACCGATTCATCCGGCAGCAAGGCCAGCTTCCGGAATGCGATCGTCAGTGGCCGCCGGTCCGGGCTTTCACCTCGTTCGAACGGGCTCAGGGCTGGCGTGGCCTGTAGCGTCAGGCGGTTGATTCCCGGCAGGATCCATCCGGCGTCCACCCGGGCGCTGCATTCCCCATGCCCAGGATACAAGCTCCATGTACCCACGTCGTGCCCGTTGAATTGTGCAATACAGTGAATGGGCTGCGTGGGATCACCGTGATACGGAAGCAAATCCAGATCGAGGTGCATCGCCATCGACGGCAGCATCGGGAGCAGAATCTCGGCACGATTCAGCATCCACCGATGACCGGCTCCGGGTTCGGCGGGATACCACCCCCGCCCGAGAAACGCTCCAGCAAAACGCGATCCCGCTTCCAACCGGACCTCCGTTCGCGAAGTCTCCAGCCATTCCAGATGGGACATGGTTCGAACGGGTTCCCGAACCGCCTCATATCCAATGTGTTGGTACCATAACCAGCCGTCCCGACACGCCTGGATATTCAGTAAGGTCAACAAAATCATCATCAGGACCGCCGGTAACCATGTTGTTTTTGGCGAGACATGGATTCCGCGAACGACGCCGATCAGGATCAACGGTACCACGGGAAACACATACCGACCCTGAATTGACGGCTCGGCCGAAACCGACCGGATGAACACCATGACCCCTATAGCCGCGACACCCAGCGTAATCGCAAACCATAACGGATCCCGGGAACGAAACGATTGCCGCATACCCCGAACCACGTATACCAGGAAAAAAACAGCCCATGTCACCGTGACGATCCATGCCAGCCAGACGGTGGAATCAGCCACGGGAACAGTCAACCAGCCGAAACCGAGCCAGAAGGATTGTACCAGGGTGGTGATGGTCGGGAGGGGATCGGCTGCGCCCTGCAGGAGACGGGTTATCCCTGAAGTCACGTGGTGCCATTCGTGGTGAAGCAGATCGTTGTGGAGAAGAAGGCTGGGCAGCGTGATGCCCAGTGCGAGACCGGTCCCGATCGTAACGATACGGAGCCATCGGCGGGAATTGCCGTCGGCAGAGCGCTCGATCATGCCGGCAAAAAAAATGGCCAGGGCCGGTGGCAACAGGGTCCAGCGTGATGCGGCCACACAGCTAAGCCACAGCAGCATACAACCGGTGAAGCGGAGACGATGGGTATGTCGCCCCGGATGGGATATCGTGTAGATGCCCAGGGTGATCAGGAAGACCTTCCAGCTTTCGGTGGTCATGGCGACGCCGAGATGCCAGAGCCCCGGCAGCAGGACGAACAGGATAGCGCCGAGCATCGGTGTCCGGAACGAGCCGGGTGAAGTAAAAGCCAGTGCCTGGAACAGCAGAACCAGGGTCAGCAGGAGCAAGGTGAAGTTCAGTATCCGGCACAGATACATCGCATCGAGAATACCCCCGCCGGTCAGGCGGAGTATCCATCCGGCGAGTAGATAATAAATGGGTTCCCGGCCCAATTTGGATGGGGCGTCCCGGAGAAATACCGTGTCGTTGAAGGATGCCGGCAGCGGCACCGGCTCTGGAACTCCGATTCGAGGGAAAAACGCATGATCGGACAGGCATTGAAGCATGCGGGATTGCAGGTCGGTGTCAGGCTGCTCGAACGCCGATTTGAGGTTTGGGAAATTGCGTGCGGATACGATTGCTGCTTCGAGATGCATCACTTCGTCCGCGGCTTGAAACGGAGGATTCGACAGGAGATTGAGGGTTCCGCCGGCCATAGCGGCGATGGCCAGGATAATGAAACCAATCATGACGGTGGTCTGTTTCTGCGTGTTCATCAGCCGTATTGTATCCCGGTTTTTCACGCATTTTTCAAGTGCGCGCAGGGGTTTCCGCCGAACGGGACCAAAAGGGATAGGGGTGCGGCGAGTGTTGGTTCGTTTATGCGATTGAAAAAAAACGATAAGTGTGATTTGGTCTCTTTCCCATCCGGTGCTGCGGATGTGGACAGCATCGTGTGGAGCGCCGGGATCGGTCACTGTTCAGCTGGAAGGGGGTTCGAAACCAATGAAATCGTTACTAAAGCGTGCGATTAGCGGATCGACGGCGGATTTTGTGGAAATCCGAGTGGAAGATACGCGGAAAATCGGAATCAATTTTTCCGGAAAAGATTTGAAGAAAGCGCAGAATACACGGGATTACGGTGGGTATGTGCGAGCCTTGGTCAACGGTTCATGGGGCTTTGTCAGTTTCAACGATCCGGATCGGTTGCCGGAGTTTGTGCAAGCGGCGGAATCGCGTGCACGGGCGGCGGGAAAAGGGGATATCACCTTGGCACCTGTTCCGGTCGTCGAGGATACGCAAACACTTGAAATCGACGAAAAGGATGATCCCCGGAATGTCAGTCTCGAGGACAAGGTCGAGCTGTTCGGCCGTTTTGCGCGTGCGATTCTCGATGCATCGCCGACCATTATTTCGTCTGGAGTGAACTACCGGGAGGACGAGCGGAGGATTACGTTTGCTACCAGTGAGGGAACATGCATCGAAGACCACGGATTATGGGGGGCCGGTGGCATGAGCGCAATCGGCCGCAAAAACAACGTGGTTCAATCCGTGTATGCGGGTTTCGGTACACGGAATTCATGGGAGGAAATCCGACGCGCCAGGGAAAGCATCGATGATGTATGCAGGGACGTTCTGGATCTCGTGGACGCCACGCCCGTCGAGGGCGGCCGCTATACGGTCATTCTGGATCCCCGACTGGCCGGTGTCTTCATACATGAAGCCTTCGGGCATCTCTCGGAAGCAGATAACGTGACGGACAATCCCAAACTGCTGAGCCAGATGCAGATCGGCGCTCGGTTCGGACAGGACCATTTCAACGTCCTCGACGGCGGCAACTTGGCCATGGAACGCGGTTCTTTCACCTATGACGACGAAGGCGTTCCATCGACCATGACGTACCTGATCCGCGAAGGATTGCTGGCCGGCCGTCTTCATACTCGTGAAACCGCAGCATCAATGGGTGAAATACCCACAGGGAACGCCCGGACAATCAATTACCGGTTTTCACCAATATGCCGCATGTCTAATACATTCATCGCACCGGGTCCCCATTCCTTCGACGCGATGCTGGAAGGTATCACCAATGGCCTCTATGTTGTTGGCGGCGGCAGCGGCAATACGTCAAAAGGTCTGTTCACGTTCTCTGCTGAACGGGCTCGAGTGATTAAAAACGGAAAACTGGGTGGATGGATCCGCGATCTGACACTCTCAGGCAACGTGTTCGAAACATTGAAAGAAATCGATATGGTCGGCTCCGATCTCAATCGATCGCGGTCAGGAGGCTGCGGGAAGAGCGTCGGAGCTCGGATGCAGTTTCCGTTGAGTGTTTCCATGGGCAGCCCGCATATTCGCATTCAAAACGTGTTGATCGGAGGTCGGTAATAATGGAACGGATAATCGCATTGGCAAAAAAACGCGCACAAAAAGCCGAAGTGTTCCGCATTCAAAAAGAGGCGTCTCCCGCATGCTTTCTCGGAGGAAAACTCAATGCACTAGAGGGTGAGAACTCAATTTCTACCGGTCTTCGCGTGATTTCCAATGGCCGCCTTGGCTTTTCCTCCACCACCCATCCCCGCGAAATCGACGGGCTCGTGGATCGGGCCATCGAGTCCGCTCGGTTTGGTCCGGAGACGGACCTCGCATTTCCATCGCTGATCCGCAATGCGGGAAAATGTGGATGCTATGACGCGAAAGTGGAGAAGCTGACGTTGCAGGATATCATCGCAACCGGCGAAGAAATGGTGGATATCGTCACGCGTGCATTTCCGGATGTCAATATCGAAGCGGAAGTGTCCCGTGAACTCCACCAGGTATCCATCATGAACTCCGAGGGTGGACACGTATCCTACGAAAAAACCATCCATCAATCGTTTCTCAACGTGCTCCTCATGCTCCCTTCCGATCGCGCCGAACTGGAAGATACCCGAACAACCACCCATTTAACGGATGCACCGAAAAAAATGGCGGATATGGCCGTCTGGCGCTTCCGACACTGCCACCGTGTAGCGCCTGTCAAGACAGGGAAAACCACCGTCGTGTTCACCAGCCTGGGATTCCGCGGTCTGTTCGTTCCCCTTTTCTACGGTTTGAACGGTGAACTTGCCCATCGCAAACTGTCCCTGATGACGGATCGGATCGGTGAAAACGTCGTGCATCCGTTCATCACCCTGGCCGATGATCCCACGATGCCCGGTCTTCCGGGATCGTGCCCATTCGACGATGAAGGCGTACCGACATCCCGGAAAATCTTGATTGACCGGGGTGTACTGAGGGGTTACTTCTACGATCTCGACACTGGATGCAAAGCAGGCGTGGGATCGACAGGGAACGGTTTCAAGAAAAGTTCGCTCTATACCGGGTTCAGCATCGATTCGTTGCCGAGTCCATGGCCATCCAGCTTCGTGATGTCTCCGGGAAACCTGTCCCGGGACGAGATCATTCGAAGCATTGACGACGGGATCATCGTGGACGACCTGATGGGGGCCGGTCAAGGCAACAATCTCAACGGCGAGTTTTCCATGAGTATTGCGCTGGGATATAAAATCGAGAAGGGGGAAATTGTCGGACGTGTCAAGGATGTCATGGTTGCCGGGAATGTGTTCGATATCTTGAAAAACAATGTCCGGTGTTTGTCTCAGGAGTTGTATCCCGAGGACACGCTGTTTGGCAGGTATGCCGTGCCCTGGATCGCATTCGATGCGATGCCGGTGGCGGCTACCTGATGCCGACTCAGAAACCGGCTCAGCGTTAATGATTCATCCATAGCGGTTTGTTTAACCGAGAAAAACCAAGGGCACGATACCCATGAACCGATTCCCATGTACCGATAGCGGTGTTTGGGTGGGGGTGGGTGCATTTAAGGGATCAGGACCACGGAGGGATGGATTGTTTCACATGATGGACTTGCCCTGAAGGGATTTCCGGATATTTCGGTCTCGCAGGGAATATTCACAACCACAATAATCCTGACGGTACATCCCGCTTTGCCGAGACAGAATGCAGGAACGTCTGAATCCATCGGCCTTTTTAAAATCCATGGCCAGAAACACGATACCATACATTTGGGCGATGTGATGGCCAATGGGAAAAATGATTTTTCCGGGTTTGTTCGGTCCGATCGTCAGTGTGGTCGTGAACACTGGTATTCCGCGTTCAACCGCTGTCAGCGCGGTTCGCTCAAGCCGTTCCGCGAAGCATTCCCGGCACCGAAGTCCGCCTTCCGGCTCGCCGGCCATCCTTTGCACTCGAGTCAGCCAGGAGGTCCGATCGTATTCTGGAGCCACGACTTCGATACCCCGGGGTTCAAGATACGTCTTTGTTTCCTGCAGACGGAACGCGTATTCGTCGGGCGGATAGATGTTGGGATTATGAAAAAAAGCGGTGATCCGATAATCGGCGGCAAGTTGCTCGATGGGCCATGTGCTGCAGGGAGCGCAGCAGACATGCAACAAAATCGGTGTTCGAGAGTTGATGTTCGCTTCCATCAGAAGTATTTATTACGGTGTTTTGGTTGATCGTGCAAGCGGCTGGTCTGTCCGGATGCACCGGGGTCGGAGTCAAACCGGCTGGGATCACGGACATACCGAACGGTTGCCGTGTCGCATGGATAGGACTATGGAAAAGGAGACAGGAAATGGGAGTTCCTTTACTTGATTTGAGCCGACAGACTGAATCGATCCGCGATGAACTTGATGAAGCGATCCGCAATGTTCTGAACGAATGCCGCTTTATTCTGGGTCCAGATGTTGCGGAGCTTGAATCGGCCGTTGCATTGTATACCGGTGCGACGTTTGCGGTGGGATGTGCTTCCGGCACCGATGCCCTGATGATTGCATTGCGCGCCGCCGGTGTGTCGCCCGGTGATGACGTCATCACAACCGCCTATTCGTTTTATGCGACGGCGGGAGCGATTTGGAGGATCGGGGCTCGCCCTGTTTTTGTTGATATCGATCGCGATACGTTCAATATGGATATTGCTCGGTTGAAGGACGCGATCGGAACGCGAACCGCGGCGGTGCTTCCCGTGCATCTATTTGGCCAGATGTGCGATATGAACCGGCTTCGCGCGGCTGCAGGCGACCTTCCGATAGTCGAAGATTCAGCCCAAGCTATGGGATCGAAGTGGAACAACCAGCCATCGGGTGCCTGGGATATCGCAGCCTGTTTCAGCTTCTTTCCATCAAAAAATCTCGGTGGTTTCGGTGATGGAGGTATGATCGTCACTTCTGACCCGGCGGTTGCTGAGCATTGCCGGTCCCTTCGTGTTCACGGCGCAAAGAAAACGTATCATCACGAGGAAGTGGGTTACAATTCCCGTCTGGATACGATCCAAGCGGCGATTTTAAAGGTGAAACTCGCATATCTCGATGTTTGGACACGGCGACGCCGTGAGCACGCGGTCTACTATGACCATGCATTTGCAGGAACGCCCATCCAAACACCGATCATCGCAGACGCTGCCTATTCGATCTATAACCAGTACGTGATCCGTATCAAAAACCGGGATGCCGTGATGCACGTTTTGAAGCAGCGCGAGATCGGACATGCTGTGTATTATCCTGTGCCGTTGCCATTGCAGCCCTGTTTTCAGTCGTTGGGGTATCGCCCAGGTGATTTTCCGGAAGCGGAATCCGCGGCACGGGAAAGCCTGGCAATCCCCATATTTCCAGAAATGACTCCGTCTGAACGGGATCAGGTCGTCGAGGCGGTCCTTGCCGGTGTCCGGGGATAACCGCCGGGAGTCCATTAGTTTGCAGGCATCGCACCGGATGCTTCGTCAGGAACCGCTGCATCGTTCAAAAACTCAATACTCCGGATATGATCCGTCCGGATTCGAAACTGCCCAAACCCCGCCTGCCCGGTGAACTCCTCACGACTCACGGCTAAAGATTCATACTCGGAACCATCGGTCAGCGTGACTGTCATCTCGATTTCCGGCAGTTCCCGCGTGATCACATCGCTGTTGTTCTTCATACGAATGGATTGAATCCGGTCGAACGGAATGAAGATTACCGTGGCCCCCCGCTTGGCCGAGACAAACGTGCGACACTCAAATGTCATGAAAGACCCGATGGTTTCTACACCGTCGATGTCGATGATTCTCACTTTATAGTTTTCATCCGGAATCATGATCTCGTCGTCGGGACAGCTCGACATCGCAAAAACCGATCCCAGAGTCATTCCGATGACGATGATGGTAACAATGACCTGCTTCATCCAATGCTTCCTCCACATCCATCTTGAGCATACTGGTTGACCCCCTGGATCGTCAAACCATGCGGCACCGCTTGACCCGTTGGACCGATTGCATTGACAGAACACAGCCTCATCGATAGGATTTGCCGCAATTCTTCGGCGAAAGGTCCGAATATGCTGATTGTTTCCGCTGTCCACGACATTCAAAAACCTACAGCATTGACACTGGGTAACTTCGATGGGTTGCACCGCGGACACATGAGTCTGGTCGACCACCTGATTCACCACGCCTGCGAATCCGGACTCCGAAGCGTTATGCTGACGTTCGATCCCCACCCCGTAGAGCAGCTGATTCCGGGAACTGTCATGCGGCGTATCTGCGGCTTGCCGGAAATGCAGCGCGTGCTCGAACCGGCCGGTCTGGACTACCTCGTGCAGCTGGCCTTTACTCCGGAAATCGCTGCCATGGATGCTCTGACTTTTTGGAACCGCATCATCATGGAACAGATTCATCCCCGGTTCGTTATCGTCGGAGAAGACCACACTTTCGGTCGCAACCGGCAAGGCACTCCATCAATGCTGCAGCATCTTGGAACCGCTGACGGAGTCAACGTCGTCGTCTCACCGAAACTCTGCATCGACGGATCAGCCGTTTCCAGCACACGCATCCGCGAACTGATCTCCAGGGCCGCTGTGGCCGAAGCTCGGTATCTCCTCGGCCATGGCCTGTTCTATACCGGTACCGTCGAACACGGCGCTGGGCGGGGTACCGGCATGGGGTTTCCCACAGCCAATCTCCGATTGACCGGTCGTATGCTTCCGCCACCCGGTGTATACCTGTCCCGGACGGAACTACCCGACGGCTGGCATGCCTCGATCAGTTATCTGGGTCGTGCGCCGACGTTTCGTGGCGATACAACGTGGTTGGAAACACACATATTGAACGGTGTGTATGCCCTGTATGATACGGAGATCACGGTAGATATCGGTGATCGGATCCGGGAAGACAGGGTTTTTGATTCGAAGGAGGCCTTAATTGCGCAGATCCGCGACGATCTCGCACAGGCCCGGGCGGCGATAGCGGGCGGGTGGACAGATCCGGCAGCTGAGCGGGAAGGAGGATGACGGATGCGAATCGCCATTGGATGCGACCATGCGGGAATCGAGTTGAAACCCGCCATACGTGTGTTGCTGGAAAAGCGGGGAGATACGATTCTGGATATGGGAACGGACTCCAGTGAATCGGTGGATTACCCGGAGTATGCGGCGCGAGTAGCCCATGCGGTCGTGATTGGCACCGCCGATCGCGGCATCCTGATCTGCGGCACCGGGCTGGGCATGGCCATTGCGGCAAACAAAGTTCGGGGCGCGCGTGCGGTCACTCTATCGGAACCGTATTCGGCCCGAATGGCTCGGGCGCATAACGATGCCAATATTATGACCTTGGGCAGCCGCGTCATCGGACCCGAACTGGCGCAGATGATCGTTGAAACCTTCCTGACGACTGATTTCGAGGGTGGACGCCATCAGCGTCGTGTGGCAAAATTGGAAACTCCATCCGATACCGGATCCGGAGAGCATCCATGACTGGCAAGACAAAACGACCGTCATGGGATGAGTACTTTATGGAGATCGTCTTTCTGATCGCCCGGCGATCGACGTGCCTTCGACGACATGTCGGCGCAGTGATTGTGAAAGACAACCAGATTCTCGCCACCGGCTACAACGGTGTTCCCACAGGTATTCCTCACTGCGAAGACCAGGGAGGATGTTTGAGGGAGATCCTTCATGTGCCCAGCGGTCAGCGGCATGAGCTGTGCCGTGGCCTGCATGCGGAACAAAATGCGATCATCCAGGCCGCCGTTCATGGGTCCAGCATCCGCGGCGGAACGCTCTATTGTACAACGATGCCCTGTATCGTCTGCACGAAAATGATTATTAATGCAGGTATTAAAAAAGTTGTGTATGCTGAAGGTTACCAGGATGATCTGGCTCGCGAAATGATGGAACAAGCCGACATTTTCATTCGGCAGTACACCATCCAGGATGATGCGTCATGACAAGGAGGAAGCTGTAGATGAAATGCCCCTATTGCGGTCACCTTGAAGACAAGGTTGTGGATTCCCGGCCGGCCAAGGATAATGAAAGTGTCCGGCGCCGTCGGGAATGCCTGGCCTGCAGTCGCCGGTTCACGACCTACGAACAGATCGAAGAACTCCAATACATGGTGATCAAAAAGGATGGACGCCGGGAACGGTTCGACCGGGGTAAACTGATGCGCGGCCTAAACAAGGCCTGTGAAAAGCGACCGGTGAAGCAAGTCGATTTGGAACGCCTTGTCGATGAAGTGGAACATATTCTGCACACACGTCCGGATCGCGAAATCGCAACCAGCGAAATCGGTGAATATGTGATGGGACGAATCAAAATAATCGACGAAATCGCCTATGTCCGATTTGCCTCGGTGTACCGCCAGTTCAAGGATTTTCAGCAGTTCTACGACGAAATCCGGAATCTCCTGAACACAAAAGCGCGGTAATCGCACCAGGGAAGGGTGACCGTGCAGACTCCATTGGAAACCCTGATCATGGCTGTGGCATCGTTGATGATACCACCGTTTTCCGCGGGATTTCTTGCCCGGGTTCTCAATCGGCCCGAGCGGGGAGTTCGCAATGCACTGGGGCGGTTGATTCGCCGCGGTACGGCGGAGCGGATCGGTCCGGGTGGCAGATATCGTCTGATTCATAAAGAAA
>JAFGMN010000096.1 GCA_016927515.1 candidate division CSSED10-310 bacterium
ATCCGCAGCCGATTGAATCATAACCGCCCGACAATGATCCTGAGCGATTTCGAACAGACGTTTCGTATTGGCGCTGTTCCGGCCACCGACGATCACCATGATATCCGATTGTTTTGCCAGGGCACGGGTTTCTTCCTGGCGCTCGGATGTAGCGTCGCATATTGTGTTAAATTCAAAACACTCGGGATATTTACTTTTGACAATGTCGACGGTCCGCGAGAACACGATGGGATCCTGTGTTGTCTGGGCAACCACGCACACACGGTCTCCACCCGGCAAGGCTTCGGCTTCGTCGGGGCCAGTCACGACAATCCCAAGCCCTTCCGCATATCCAAGCAGACCATCGACTTCGGCATGCCCCTGATCGCCGATGATGACTACCGGGTAGCCTTTCAGAGCATATTTCTTTACAATCGCCTGAACCTGAGCCACTTTCGGACAGGTGGCATCGCAGACAATCGCGTTGCGATCCTTCAATTCCCGCCGAGTTTCCGGTGTCACCCCATGAGCGCGCAAAATGACATGGGTACCAGATACGTTCTCCTCTGGAGACAGTTCCTCGACGGAACGTTCTTTCAGCGCTTCAAGCACTTGTTCGTTATGGATCAAAGGCCCCAGTGTCCGGACCGGCTCATCCGTTCGGTTCCGGATATCGAGTAATCGATCCAGGGCTTTACGGACACCGAAGCAGAACCCAGCGGTGTCTGCGACTCGAATGGAAAAGGGCATGGTTGACCCGCCCGTTCAGGTTCCGGGAATCAATTTTTGGGCGGTGGTCCCGGAATGGGTTGAGCGGTTTCCGATTTCTCTCCCTCCGGCTTCGATTTGGGCAGCTCGTTTTTTACAGGTGCCATCGACGGCTTGCGATCAACCTGTTTCTGTTGCTGCTCCCGAGCGATGGTTTGCTTTTTCAGTGCGGCTTCCATATCGATTCGGCCTTTGTAAACAGCTCCGGAAGCGACGACGACCCGTGGAGCGACAATATCTCCGATCATCGTACCGGTCACATTGATATTGATTTTCTGCCGGGCTTCGACATTGCCTTTCAAGTGACCTTCCACCGTGACGACTTCAGCGATGATATCCCCGGTGACCGACCCGCCCTGGCCAATGATCACTTCATTCTGAACCTCTAGCGTCCCTTTAAATTCACCCTCCACGCGAATGGAACCCTTTCCCTTGACGCTTCCTTCAAAAACCAGGTCCTTTCCAATCGTGGTCGAACCGGCAAAACCGTTCGAACGCTCGGAAACCGGCGCGGGCACCGTTGGAACCGGGTCAATACGCCGGGGTACAGGCGCTGGTTGCGGTTGCATGGCAGGTTGGGGTTGTGAGTAAACCGGTGTCGGCTGAGGGGGAATCCCCGGTATATTGCCGGATTCCTCGGGTTGATTGCCTCTGTCCTTGCTTGTCCGGAAAATCGTCAACATCGTACCTCCCCCTGCGGGATCAACGACCGTGGGAGACGGTCTGGTTTTTTCGTCTGGAATCCATTCGTGCATCACCTATAAGCGGGAAACGGGATTCGAACCCGCGACTTGCAGCTTGGGAAGCTGCCACTCTACCAACTGAGTTACTCCCGCCTGAAAAATTCCAGATGGCTGTGTAAAAACCTAACAAAGTGCCCGGAGAACCGTCAACTCTTTTTTCGTGATGCCCGCGGAGAAAGCGGGTTATTCATACTCCGAAAGAATATCTTCAACATCCCGGTATCCGGGGGTTTCTTCCTGTATTTCCCGAAACACGGTGATCGCGCTGGTCTGATGACCAGCTTCCCGCATGGTCTGGGCGAGTTCATACTTCAAGCTGACCAGCTCGTGGTCGGTTGGCTCGCCATTTTTTATGGCCCGGGTCACAATCGCCAACGCTTTGTCATACGCTCCGGTCTGTTTATAACAATGAGAAAGCAAACCCGCTGTCTTGACCATGTAGTCGGGAAAATCCGTGGTAATCTGGAATTCCGCGATCGCTTCCTCAATTAATCCCATCTCGAGATAGGCAATCCCCAGATTGTAATGGGTTTCCGGATCCTGCTCCTGCTCCCGAGAAATTAAATCCTCCCGAAACTCGCGAACGACTTCGGCCAGACCGCTCGAGAGACCGCCGTCTTCCGTGGCCATCGTCGATGAGTCGCCCCGCCCCACCGCACTGCCCAGCGGAGATTCCGATTTGTCCGCCGCATCCCTGTCCAGTCCGATGGTCAATGGTAAAAAATCCCCCGGTTCGTCATCCATTGGATACAACGGTGCCATATCACCGCTGGCTTCGGCCGTATCCGCTTCGACGCCTTCGAGTTTACGGAGTCTTCCGATCAGCGACGGGTTACCGGGAGTGATATCCAGCGCGTTTCGAATAATGCTGACCGCCTGTTCGGTCTGACCGTTTTTCAGCATAATATCGACCCGCCGGATCACCACATCCGCCATTTTGTCCGGTTGCCCCATCCGCTCATACACCTCGGCCAACCGGTCCAACGATTCCTCATCATCCGGCACCGAGATCAGGATCGAACTCAACCGCTCCGCCGCCTTCTCCAACAAACCATACTTCATGTATACACCGGCCTCGATCCGGAACTCCCGCAACTGATCATCCGACGGCTCAAGCGACGGCTTCCGCGCTTCCGCCACCATCTCAGGCTCATCATCCTCAATCGTGAAAATCTCCTCTGATAAATCCAAATCCTGATCCGCCAGATCATCCTCCGGTGGCGCTTTGTCCATAAAAACGGGGATTCCCACCTTCTCAATTTCCGACGTGTCGAAAAGATCCTCCAGCGCTCGTTCGTCCGTATCCAAATCCAGCATCCGCATACCACTGTCCGCGCTATCCACTTCGACAGTCGGCGTATCGAACGCTACGACTTCAGCCGATGCCATTTCCTTCATCCCAGCAAAAGACGGTTTTTCAACAAGCCGGCTGGTTTCAATTGGCCGACCCCGGTATTCGATGGAGATCTGATTAAAACGCTGTTTTACTTTAGCATCCTGAGGATCCAGTGAGAAAAGCCTCTCGTAGATATTGTAGCTCTCCTCGAGCCGACCCTTGACGTAGTAAATTTCCGCAATCTCCTCAAACATCGTCTTGACATCGTCATGCCGGTTCAACTTCTGGTAAATCTCAATCTTTCTCTCCCGAATCGATACGTTTTCCTCATCCAAATTCTGCAACTGATTCAACAGATCCAGCGCATGCTGGAACTGACCATGGTGGATGGAAGCGTTGATGATCTCTTTGAGCAGTTTTGCCGCTTCCTCAAAGTTACTGGTCTGGATATACAATTTGCCGAGTATTTCGGCGACGCCGGGTTGAGATGGATCCAGCGAATAAACCCGCTGGTAGATGCGGATGGCATCGTCGGCCTGGCCGGCATCCATATACAATTGGCCGATCGACGAAAGGGCCTCGACGTTGTCAGGGCTGCGGTCCAGAATCTGGTCCAGTAACTTTCGGGCTTCGCCGGTTCGTCCTTCCGCCATGTGAGCGTTGACGATGCCTTTCAGCGCCCCGGTATGATCGGGCACATCGTCCAATGCGGATTCGTAGCTTTTTATGGCGGCGACGGTTTCCCCGCGTTTGAGAAACGCTTCGCCGATCTTAATGCGCTCATCGGCGGCTTTCTGGTGGAATCCTTTTTGCGAGTAAAGCATTGCTAGGCGTTCGCGGATGGAGATATTGGCCGGGTCTAGATCCGCAATCTGGCGGTAGGAATCCAGTGCCGCTTCGATATTGCCCTGGTGTTCGAAATGGCGTGCCAGAAATTCGTATTGACTGATGGCATCCTGGATCAGTCCCTGGTCGGCGTATAGTACAGCTAGTTTCTGATACGTCCGGGTCCGCTGCGGATCGTGACGCAACACTTTCTTATAAATGGCCAGCGCTCGGGGCACAAAACCACGCTGTTCATAAAACTCACCCGCCTTTTCATACTCCAGCAATGCTTCATCAATTTCCTTGGCGCGGATGAGTAAATCGCCGATCGTGTTGTGCAGGCTGTTGTCACCATATTCCTCCTGCGTCAACTTGCGATACTCCTCAACCGCCTTGTGAAACTGACCCTTTTTGGTATATTTTGCGGCATTTTTCAGAATTTTGTTTTTATTCACAGCCATCGTCCGACCTTTCTCCGACCTTTCCGTGGATATCCCCTCAAAATAGTAAATTTATCGATCATTCCCCTTCGCTGTCAAGCCGGACGGCCAGGTCGGGGTATCGGGTTCGGGCGATTGTGCCGGCGGAGTCGAGTTGTTGGGAGGACAGAGTAAACGGAGCCAGATCGATATCGAAATGCGCTTTAAATCCATCGATCAGGGCATTGATCACACGCGGGATGGAAACGGGGGATCCCAGCAGGGATTCGAGATCGATCACGCGATCGGAATCAATTCCCTCGGGGCGGCGCATCACGGCCATCCAGTCTGCAGGGGTGTATTGCAGCAGGAGGGATCCGTGTTGGAGTACATGGAAGCGGGTGCGTTTTTGTGCGGATCCCAGGATTTTTTTTCCGTCAACGAGAATTTCGAATGCCGATGGATTAGCGAAGCAGGAGGTAATGGCGCCGGGGGAAGAGCGGGTGTCGCGGGGGGCCATGTGAGCCGGGATGTCCAGCCGGTGGAATCCGTCACAGAAGGCTTCGGCGATATCTTGATAGGCGTCCAGCAAGTTGTTGCAGAATGGTCGGCAAGTAATGGGACCGCTGATGGAGTAGGTGATTTCCTGATCGTGTAGAACCGCTTTGCCTCCGGTCAAGCGCCGGATCACCGGGATTCCACGATCCTGTACTGTTTTACGGCAGACGTGCTGATCGACACGTTGCGCCATTCCCAGTGTCAATGTCGGACGATCCCATTGGTAAAATCGGAGCATGGGCCGTGTGGAGTCCCGGTTCAACAGCAGTTCGTCCAGGGCCATGTTCATTGATCCAGGTAACCGGTTCTGGATCAGCAAGTCCCAGGATTCGGAGGGCATGGATTACGACTGCCTGTCGCGAAAGGCCGCGAGGCCGGCTGCCATTACATCAACCGCCGCTTCGAGTTCTTCCTTCTTCAGGACATATGCCATGCGCACCTGATTCAAGCCCAGCCCCGGTGTCGCATAGAAGCCGGCACCCGGCGCGACCATGACGGTATTGCCTTTGTATTGGAAGTCTTCCAGCATAAACCGGGCAAACGCGTCTGAATCGGTTACGGGCAGGGTCACCATGAGATAAAACGCGCCCATGGGTTTTTCGCAGAAAACACCGTCAATACGGTTGAGACCATCCAGCAGACGATCGCGACGATCGCAATACTCATCAATAATCGCCTTCATACTGGTGTCGGGCATGTCGATGGACGCCATCGCGCCGATTTGCTCCAGCGTCGGCGGGCACAACCGCGCCTGCCCCATCCGCATCACCGCATCCAGAACGCCGGCATGCTTCGTGACGAGACACCCGATTCGAGCGCCGCATGCCGAGTATCGTTTCGATACGGAGTCCACCAGGATGGCCCTGTCTTCAAGGCCGTCCAAATGCATCACCGACACCTGCCGGGTTCCATCATACGTAAACTCCCGGTAGACTTCGTCGGAGATCACAAACAATCCGTGCTGGATCGCAAACGCACTCAAGCGCTCCAAGGCCTCGCGGCTGTATACCGCTCCCGTGGGATTGTTCGGATTGCAGATCATGATCGCTCGCGTCCGCGCCGTCATCCGCTTCTCAAACTCCTCCATCGCCGGAATCTGGAAACCATCCTCCGCCCGGGTCGGCACACCGATAATCTCAATCCCCATCATCGCACCAAACCCATTGTAATTCGTATAAAACGGCTCCATTACCAGCATGTTGTCTCCCGGATCCGATACCGCCAGCATCGCGAACATCAGGGCTTCCGAACCCGCCGTCGTCACAAAAATCTCCCGACTTTCTACATCGATCCGATACCGGGCGTAATACCGGGCCAACGCTTCCCGATACTCAGGAAGCCCGTTGGATGGCCCATACGCTAAAACAGGGTTATCATACCGTCGGATCGCATCATAAAACGTCGCCGGTGTCGGAATATCGGGTTGACCTATGTTCAGATGGATCACATGGACTCCCCGCGCCTTTGCGGCATCTGCTACCGATGCCAGTTTTCGAATGGGACTGTATGGCAATTGCCTGGCTCGTTCAGAAATTTTCATATCATCACCTGCTTCCTGGAGTATTATAAAAACAATCGGACCCTGTTCAAGACACTCCAATACGTGTATCGGGGTTGCCGGTTCATGTCAACCAAACAGAGAATGTCCTCCGTTTGACAAAAATGACCACCGATATTTAGTTTATATGGAATCTGGGTACGCACAGACGATTCTATTCTGACTGGGAGAGATCGTTATGAGCCATCGTGAATATTGGGATAATCGGATGGGGTTCATTCTGGCAGCGATTGGTTCCGCCATCGGCCTGGGAAACATCTGGCGTTTTCCGTATATCTGCTACAAGCATGGTGGAGGTGCATTCCTGATCCCGTATCTGGTCGCCCTGTTCACAACAGGCATTCCGCTGATGATCCTGGAGTTCGGTCTCGGGCACCGGATGGCGGGTGGAGCGCCGGCGGCCATGGGTCGAGCAAAGCGCAACTGGGAATGGCTCGGTTGGTTCGCATTACTCGTAGCCTTTGTCATCACCTGCTATTACGCCGTGATTATGGGCTGGTGCATCAATTACATGGGCTATTCGACATCCCTGGCATGGGGTGATGATCCCCGCGCTTTTTTCTTCACAGAATACCTGGGCGTCACGTCCGGCCATTTCGATCTGGGAATTCCCCGACTGCACATCGTGATCGGTCTCGTGATCTCCTGGCTGGCCATCATCGGAGCGATCTGGAGGGGCACAAAAAGCGTCGGCAAGGTCGTTTACATCACCGTGCTCCTGCCTTGGCTGATCTTGCTCGTGTTCCTGATCCGCAGCATTACTCTTCCCGGTGCTTTCACCGGATTGATCTATTATCTGAAACCAAACTTTGCCGCACTGGCTGACCTCACGGTCTGGTCGGCGGCGTATACCCAAGTTTTTTTCTCCCTGTCTCTTGGATTTGGAGTCATGATGGCATACGCCAGTTTCCTGCCCCGGAAATGCGATATCGTGAACAATGCGTTCATTATCAGCCTCATGGATGCCGGCACGGCGTTCATCGGCGGTCTCGTGGTATTCGCAACGCTGGGGTATTATTCTTATTCAACAGGGCAACCAGTGGAATCCGTCGTGCAGGCAGGTCCCTCCCTGGCCTTTATCACCTATCCGACAATCATCAGCATGTATTCGTTTCTCAACCCCCTGATCGGCATCCTGTTCTTTCTCATGCTGTTTACCCTGGGGATCGATTCGGCGTTTTCCCTGGTGGAATCCGTCGTTACAGGAATTATGGACAAGTTCGCCACACGGCGGGCGCCCACACTGATCGCCGTCGGTCTCGCAGGACTTGGTATCGGCATCTTCTTCTGCACCGGCGCTGGTTTGCTGTGGCTGGATGTCGTGGATCACTTCATGAATCAATTCGGACTGATGACGGTCTGCCTGCTGGAAGCTATCGTCATCGGCTGGGTCATCCATCCCGAAGAACTCCGGGAATATATCAACCGATATTCGGAAATCCGGGTCGGCCGATGGTGGAACACGCTGCTACGATACATCATCCCATTGGTTTTAACCGTTTTACTGCTGAGCTGGCTGGGCGAACGAATCAACTCCAGTTACGAGAATTACAGCCGGGGCGCGGAATTCCTCGGCGGATGGCTGCTCGTCTTTCTGATCCCCGTCGCATCCCTGTTCCTGGCGGGACTTCACCGACCGGCCTGGATGCTCGCGGTCCTCTCTGCGGTCGTTCTCTCATGTTCAGTGTACGCCTTTAACCACGGTCTCGACTTCGCATCCATCGTCATGTTCGATATAGCTGCGATTGTATTATTCGGAGGCGCCGGGGTGTGTATTATGCGGAGCCGCTGGTCGGGGGCGATGGGTGAGTCGGCTGCCGAGCCGCCGCCATAACCGGATCATTTCCCTGAACGCCTTCAGAATGACCCGGATGTTAGCTCCGCTGGGCATTCCTGACTTCCGGGGATAATGACGGACACCCCGTTGGACAATCCGGTATCCCGCCCGTTGCGCCTGCAATAACATCTCCACATCAATCATCGCACCGTCCGAAGTCAACTCCATCTGTTCAATCACTTCCCGACGGTAAATTTTATACGCACAATCGGGATCCCGGATTTTCAATCCAAAGACCAGACTCACCGTCTTTTCGAACAACCAGGTGTTCAGGCTGCGATGCCAAGGATCACATCGACCCGTGCGATAACAGGTGACCACGTCCGCCGTTTCGATCATCGGCAACACATCCCGCAGTTCCGCCATATCAAACTGGGCATCGGCATCCGTATAGAAAATCAAGTCTTTTTTCGCCGACAGGAATCCCGATCTCAGCGCACCACCATATCCACGGTTCATCCCATGATGAACCACCCGCACACCCGGCTCTGACGACTCCAGACGGTCCGCTAACTCCGACGTTCCATCCGTACTGCCGTCATCCACAATGATGATCTCGAAATCGCCCACCAGCTCCCGGCAGATGTCTCCCGCAGCCTTCACGATTCCCGGAAGACTCTCGATCTCATTGTGCGCTGGAAAGAAAACACTCAAGCTGTATCGACTCACCACCATAACGGCGTGACATTAGCAGAGTCACCGATGCTTGGCAATGAAAGACATTCCGGTCATTTCTTCTGTTTCACCGTGACGAACTGCACCCCGGCATCATACCGGTTGAACGCCACCCGCTTGCAGTGGACAACCCGTGCCCGGGTCTTCACAATCTTTCCATCACTGGTCTGAATGTTCAGGTCGATCTCGCTGAGAGGCGGCAGATACGACTCGATACGAATCAACGCACCGCCCTGGGACAAATTCATCGTAAATCCACTTCCGGTCATCATACGATTCAATCGAGTGTTTTCGTAATGATATGTCACATTCGCACGAATGGGTTTCCGCGGATGTCTCCGGTTCTGCGTTTGATTCGAACTGCCGGAATTCTCGCTAACCATCAGACCCCCCTTTCAACCTGTGTAATCAAAAAAAATTCTACCGTTTATATGAATTTTTAGCAAGTAACCGGTTCTTCGATCCGGGATGATCCATGCCGACTTTTTCCTTGACTTGCCCGTTCATTTCCCCAATAATCCCAATGTAGCCCAAGGATGCCCAATTTTTCCCAAATTTGGAAAATTTCTGCGGGGGAGTTTGACAAGCGTGGGACGATCGGGTTTTCAGCGGGTGGTATTCGCGGTGTTTTTCGGAAGAGCGGGTGACATGGTCGAGGCATTGTACGGCACGTATAACAAGCGCATTGATGCTAAGGGTCGGTTGAGTATTCCCAAGAGGATTCGGGAGCAGATATTTGCCGATTCCGATGCGGAAGTTCTTGTTGTGACGATGGATGGAATTCTGCAGATTTTTACGCCGGGTGCATTCGATGTCATTAGCCGGCAGATCCAGGGAAAATCGCCGTTGAATAAGAAGGCAAGGGAGTTTCAGAGATTGTGGGGGGTGCTGGTCAGCCCGGTGACATGTGACGCGGAAGGGCGGATCAAGTTGACGGAAAGTCAGAAGGCCTATGCCGGAATCGAACAGGACGTCGTACTGATTGGCGCGTGGAATCGGCTGGAAATCTGGTCACCGGTGAAACATGCGGCGCAGTTCGTTTCCAGTGAAGCCAGTGAATCCCGATTCTCTGAAATAGCGGACGAGCTCAATTTCCTGGAATAACAACCAGGTCTGAAAAGAGGGAATCGAATGGGTCACCTGCCGGTGATGTGCAGTCATGTTGTGATGCATTTGCAGGGGATCGGGTGCGGTCTGATCATCGATGGAACTGTGGGGCAGGGTGGTCATGCCGAAGCGATCCTGGAGCAACTGCCGGATGCAGTCGGGGTCGTCGGTCTGGATCGAGATCCGGATGCCGTGGCCGCCGCATCGACACGTCTGAATCGTTTCGGTTCTCGTTTCGTGGCAATCCCATGCAGCTACGCTGACATCGATACCTGGCGTCCCCGCCTCCCCTCCGCTGATGTTCGGGGATTCCTGCTGGATTTGGGCCTCTCATCGGTTCAACTGGAAACACGCGGCCGGGGCTTCTCGTATACCGATCCCGACTCGTTGGACATGCGTTTCGATCCGGAAAGCACCGATCCTTCTGTGGAGGATATTGTCAACACCTGGCCCGAACGGGATCTGGCCGACACCTTTTTCCGGTATGGTGAGGAGCGGGCGTCACGCCGCATTGCCCGAGCCATTATCCGGCGGCGGGCGCAGGTTCGCATCGGATCCGCCCGGGATCTTGCCGATCTCATCAGCCGGGTTGTTCACGGGAAGCAATCCGCCATTCATCCTGCCACACGCTGTTTCCAGGCCCTGCGCATCGCAGCCAACCGGGAGTTAGAACATTTATCCCGGGGATTGGACGCAGCCGAGTCAATTTTGCAACCCGGCGGCCGGTTGATTGTCATCAGTTTTCATTCCCTGGAAGACCGTATCGTGAAAAATTTCCTCTCCGGTCGCATCGGCCGATGCACGTGCCCTCCCCATCTACCCGTTTGCACCTGTTCTCGGAGAGCCGCTTTTCGGATTGTTACCCGGCATCCTGAATTGCCGACTCCCGAAGAAATATCAGCCAATCCTCGTGCCCGGTCGGCCAAACTGCGCTGCGCCGAGCGCGTCGTGAGCGAAGGAGACAATCCATGAACTGGCGTCGATATCTATGGACAGCAACCATCTTAGCGCTCTGGGTCATCTCGCTGCTGATCGTCGACTCCACTGCCCAACAGACCCGGATGGGTTACAGACGGCAACGGATCATGAAAGAGCAAATGGCACTCTCTGAACACAACCTCCGACTCCGGTGCGAAGCCTCGGTTTTGCATGATCTGGAATCGGCAGATAAACAGGCCCGTCACCAGAACCTTCACGATCCGTACCTGAACCAGATGGTCCGGATAGATCAGGACGTAACGATCGAGTGATTCAGAAACGACTGCAGATTCTTCTTGTTGCGGGAGCAGGTATGTTCAGCCTGTTGAGTGCTCGAATTGTGCATCTGCAGGTTTTCAAGGGGAATGACTTCGCTCGGCAGGCATTTCATGCCCATTTCCGGCGTATACCCGTCCTTCCGCGGCGCGCCGCTATCTGGGATCGGGCCGGACGCCTGATGGCGGTCAGCCTGGAAACCGACTCGCTGTGCGCCGATCCCGCGCGTGTGGCTGATCCAGTCACCGCTGCGTCGCTTCTCTCGGAAATTCTCCCGATATCCGCTGGGGAATTGACCAGCCGGCTGAGTCGGAAAAACCGGCGGTTTGTCTGGCTGCACCGAGGGATTACCCCTGCGATTGCCGAACGGGTACAGGCTGCGCGCATCGGTGGCGTGTTTTTCAAACGGGAGTTCCAGCGTTTTTATCCAACGTCGGACATGATGGCGTCGGTTCTGGGATTCTGCGGAATGGACGGCCGGGGTCTGGAAGGCCTGGAATCAACGCTGGATCGTCGGCTCGCGGGGCTTCCCGGAGAAGAGCTTCAGGCTTTCGATGCGTTATCGCGGCCCTACAGCGGCGACAGTGTCATTTTGCGGGAACCGCAGCAGGGGGAGGATGTCCACGTCACGTTGGATGCTGCGGTGCAGTATTTTGTTTCGGTGGAGTTGAAGCGAATTCTTCAGCAGGAAAACGCGCGGTGGGGAGCGGCTGTTGTGATGGATGTGCATACCGGGGATGTGCTCGCGATGGTCACGGAGCCGTCGTTCAATCCCCACCTGTTCAGTCTGACAACACCGGAATCCCGTCGCAATCGGTGTGCAACCCAGCTGGTTGAGCCCGGGTCGACTTTCAAGGCTGTTACTCTCGCGTCCGCCATCGATGCCGGAACCGTCCAACTCAGCGAAACCATTGACTGCGAAAACGGCCGGTTCCAGGTCGGCTCCACCGTTTTCTCCGATTGGAAAGCATTTTCCAATCTCTCCGTCGAAGACGTCATCGCATACTCCTCTAATATCGGGACCATCAAAATCGCGCATCGGGTCGGCGGCACCGCGCTGGCTGATTTCTCAGCCCGGCTCGGCATCGGGTCTCTGACCGTCCCGGGGCTTCCGGGCGCAGAGGCGGGATACATCCGCAGCCCAGCTACCTGGACCGATACAGCTACCGCCTCGCTTTCCATTGGATATGGCGTCGCGCTTTCACCACTTCAACTCGCCCGGGTGTATGCCGCGTTCGCAAACGGAGGCTACCGGGTGGATCCCCAAATCATCCGATCCTCATCACGGTCTCCATCCATCCGCATTATGGACCCCGCCACTGCGGATCAGGTTTCCCGCGCACTGACCGCCGCCGTGGCACGCGGAACGGGAAAACGTGCCGGTCCCGCCCGATACTCCGCTGCAGGCAAAACCGGAACCGCTCGCCGTTATGATCATGCATCCGGCCGATACGATGAAAACCGTGTCACGTGCGTGTTCACAGGGTTCGCTCCCGCTGAACACCCACGGGTCAGCGTGTGCGTCATCATCGACGATCCCGGTCATCACAAATGGGCCAGTGAAGTCTCCGCATCCGTGTTCGCCCGGATTGTCAACCGAACCCTCCTGTATCTGGGAGAATCTCCCCAAAGAAAGGCAGCAGCATGAAGCTGAAGCGATTGATCAGTCTCATTCCGGACCTATGCGTTTCAGGAACAGCCGATCCCGATATCGTGTCGATTGGTATCGATTCGCGTCATGTCGAACCCGGCTCCCTGTTTTTCGCGTTAAAAGGCGCTCGGAGCGACGGTCATGGATTCATCGCCGCGGCAACAGCACGCGGTGCCACCGCCCTGGTCATTTCCGAAGATTACCGCGGTCCGGTACCCGACGGACCGGTGATCATCCGAACCCTCAATCCACGATCCACCCTGGCTCTTTTAGCGGCGGAGTTTTATGGTAATCCATCCGACAGCTTACAGTTAATCGGGGTCACGGGAACCAACGGAAAAACGACCGTTACCTATATGCTGCAAAGCCTGCTTCGGCATCTGGGTGTATCGTGTGGTGTCATCGGCACGGTCGGCGCGCATTTTGCCGATCAGCATGCGCCCACCGGTGCCACCACACCGGAAGCTCCCGAACTTCACCGGTTCCTCCGGCAGATGGTAGATGCGGGTGTCACCGCTGCCGCCATGGAAGTTTCCAGTCATGCCCTGGAATGGCGACGCGTCGACTGCATGCGATTCGATGTGGCCATCTTTACGAACCTCACGCAAGATC
>JAFGMN010000097.1 GCA_016927515.1 candidate division CSSED10-310 bacterium
ATGCAACCGATCGTGCATCAACGATCGACGTTGACCGCTCCGATGCTCTGGTTTTCTGCCTATCGATGGAACAAGATCGGTGAAGGTCTCCGGTTGTTTGTCGTGTCAGAACCGGCGATGAGATGCCTGCGTGCGGGCCCGTGTCTGCCGGTGCGATTATGGGTGCCCGTTCTGCTGGCGGCTCTGTCGGTGGCGGTGCCGATGATGTTTCGGATCACATCGTTCAATACCGTTGCGGCACCCATTCGCCGATTTCTTCTATTCACCGGTCTTGGGCAGATTGTGATGGTTATTGTTCTCTACCTCAGCGGCGATTTTCCCAATCATGCGATGGGCGGTCGCTACCTGATGGTGCCTTCGGTATTTGCCGCCGTGCTGTTGGCCATGGTGACAGATGCGATGATCAAGAAGCGCCGACTGAATCGGTTTGTCATCGGCGGGTTCCTGTTCATTGTGGTTGTCAACGCCATCGTCACCACCCAGGCAGAAATCATCACGAACAAACAAATTGTATCGCTCCAGGATGTGCACGACGGAAGGCCTGTCGTTACCACGGCGGTGAAATGGGGTGTGCTGCCCATGTTGATTTGGGATCTCGATCCGGATACACCGGTCTATGCCGCCATTGGAGACGCACTCAGGCATCATCCCGATCCCGGAGTATTCATGTTTCCGGAGATTTGTCTCGTGACCCGCAGAAGCCGATATCGTTTTGACCCTGAAACATCCAATATCCACATGGTTTTTATATCCAGAGGGTATCAAAGTGAACGGTGTATCACCCATGTGCGCGGCGAGGGAACCGTGGTCCTGCTCAAACGACAGGGTCCGATTCATCCGATGGGACCGGATTCCGGAGTGATCGGATCGGGATCTTACGTGGATATCCGGTGTCAATCCAAACTGTCGTTTCAGCACAAACACACAGGGGTCACTTCCGGACAGCCCAATACGAAACAGCCACATGCCGACAGCGAACCGGATGACTCGATCTGTTACCCCAGCCAAAAACGAACACCGTGAACCGCCGTATTTCACGTGCTGGCAGGAATCTCTGATGATTGGAAAAAAAATACGGTGGGTTGGAGTTCAGGGGGAACCGGTCCGCTGATGTTGCCGACACAAGTGACGACATCCGAGGAGATTGCCTTCTGACTTTCGGCTTGCCGACCCGGGAGTATTCGACATCTTCCCGAGATCTTTCGATAAATGCCTTCTTCCATTTGATAAGGACCCGTGTCATCGGCATCTCAAATCAGAGGATCTCATCGTCAAGAACGGTGTCCATGATGCCGAATCACGTCAATTTAGCGGGAAGGATTGCCTGCGGCATTGCGGCGTGTTCACTAAATAGTTATCATTGAATTCTGAACGGTACACAGACGACAATATGTGTCATCTTCTCAAAACGGACCGCCGCGTTTCTCGATGAAAGCAGGAAGGGGGGAATTGCATGGGAGATAAACTTGTGAAAAATACATTTACCGTATCCATATTCCTGACAGGGATACTCCTTTTTTTCGTTTCGACTGCGATACCAGTCGGCGCGTATTTGCCTGATGATGCTGTCCAGAGACTGGAAGAACACTTTAAAACCAGTGAACAACTGGTCGGAGCTTATTTCGATATCCATCAACTCATGAGCAAAGGCGAACCGAAGCAGTTCTGGAAGGACTATTCTTATGCGAAGCTGGTCATCGACACTGGCGAGAGTGTACTGAGGGGTAATTACGGTGATGCGGCGAAAACCGTAGCCGAATTTTCCGGGACCCAGCTGATGGATCGCCCGGAATATCCCCTCCCGGGTCTTAAAAACTTTATTTCTTACATGCAACTGGCGAAAACATTGATGGAAATTGCCGATGGACTCTGGATTACTCCTGCGCGTATGCAGTTCGCAGTGGACATGTATATTCAGCAGCGCGAAGGTCACATGGACCCTGAAGATGCCCTTGCTAACGGCCGGGATATCGGTCAGGTGCACATGATCATGCGAAAAGAAATCATAAAAAAATATGGTGATTCCGTCGTTGCCGAATCGCACGCATCAGGGGATATCCTTACACCGGAATGGGAAGCAAAACTCAATGATTTCACGCGTCAGTGGTTCGAGCTGCAGTATACACGCTATCAATTGAAGCGGGAGGTCCGGGACGCTCGCGAGCGGATGAGACTGTATGACATGCAACTTCGGGCTTGGCTGGATACAGATCAGGTACCGTCAGGTTATGATGAACCAAATCAAAACGATACGGAGTTAACCATCCGGGATCGATACGATCGAAATATGGTGAAACGGTTCGGCGGATTTCTGTTAAAAAAAGGACATCCGGTGCTGAACCCGGGTAATAAACCCGAATCGGTTTGGAAAAAATTACCCGGGGAAGGCGAAAACCGTTACTGGTTGGAGGTTGATTATTCCGCAACGTCGGCATCGGTGCATCAGCGGCGGGAGCGGAATGGCGTCGTGCAATGGGACTGGCAGTATGCATTCAGTGCATCGGTGGATGCACCATCCATCTTACTGCCCGGGGACACACTCACCGTGACGGTGACCGGTCAGGCTGGTGGAGAGAAGAAGAAGGGGGTTTGCGGACAGGGATTGCGGGTTGATTTTACCGGATTTTCGTATGAAATTGATCCCCCGCCCGAGAAACCGCTCAAAGTTCTCAAAGCATGGGTCGGTCATGACCAGGACAGCGACTCGCTGACGCTCCATCTGACCGTGAAGGAAGATGCTGAAGATCTATCGATCAAGCTGGTATTGACCGGGATCGGCGCAATCAGCATGTGGGAATGGGAGCCGGTAGAATAGGGTTGGGTGGGTTGTCCTGAGTTATAAATCGATTGATTTTCAGTTTTTCCTCAAACACCACCGTGTACGCCGACGGAAGGGGAATGGGAGTAAGCGTGCCGGGCGTCAACACCATCCGGTAGTTATCGACGGTGGAGGAAAACGAAGGCGCAAAGACCAACCCACCCACAACCAACCCGATAGGATCCTATCCATACTCCAGCTCCTGTGAAGCAGCACCCTCTTTATGGGCCATTCTCAGCATGCGAAGTGTGGATCGTTACGCATGACCAGTAAACCGGAAATTGTGGAGACTTGGCTGTTCGATGATTCCGAATTTTCTGCGACGTTTCACCGGATCAGGAACGAATAAATACAAACGGTTTATCCGGTTGAAACCCGTTCAATTGCCGCGGGAAATGGAACTGCATGCTATATCACCGACTTCGCGGTCTTCTTGGCCTTTTTCTCACGCCGTTTGTCTTTGAGAGATTTTTCAGACACCTTCTTGGTTTCTTTTTTCTTGTCCAGACCCTTACCCATGATAATTCTCCTTTCTCAAAGATGAATAACCCATCGGCGGAAGTCCTTCCCCTTTCCACCATCGTCCCTATTATCGACGAAGCCGGACCGATTATTCAAACCGTTTTTTCTCCAGGCTGTCGCAGCACGAAAAAATAACAGGCTTAAGGCCCGTAACCGAACATCACCGATTCGAGGTCGCTCAGCAGGATCCCGGATTCCGGATCCACCAGGACTCCCCAGAAAGCGATGTCATCCGCAGCGCCACCGACCTCGGGCCATGTGAACTCGAGTAGTGTCTGGAGCGTCCCGCTGAAGGGCTCGATCCCGATCGATTGCTTGTCCACCCATGGCGGATACGGACGCCACGACGGCCAGAACCAATACTGCCCGCCAACCGCCAGCGCGATATACGCATCCGCCGTCAGAATGTCCGGATATGGATTCACCAGTTTAATGGTCAACCGGAAGACATCCCCCGCCCGGTAATATTCCTGGTTCAACGCCAGGTTCATCGCGGGAACCGCCGGCCGATCCTGCATCCACGGGATAATCCGCTGCAGAAGCACTTCCAGCTCGCCGGACGTCTTGACTCCTTCCAACGCAAACGGCAGAAACACTGTCCGCACCCCGGCATTCCGCGTTATCACCGCTCCGGCGGCTTCCGGCAGATCGCGATAGGTCATGACCATTTCACCGGCACCGGCCGCCCGGACCGCATCCGGCATAAACGTTGAAGTCGCGTTCTTCTTTTTCAAACGGATTGTCAATCCGTCCATGACCGGATGCCCGGGAATACCGTCGACCG
>JAFGMN010000098.1 GCA_016927515.1 candidate division CSSED10-310 bacterium
ATGGACAGGTTCAGGGCGTGGGTGGAGTATGATGGTCCGGTTTTCGATGATGTGACGACGGAATACGGTTTATCGGGATTGACGATGGGGCGTGTGGCATGGGGCGATGGTGATGGAGACGGTTGGCCGGATATGCTGCTCAACGGTTCGGTGTTGTTTCGAAATGAAAACGGAACTGCTTTCCGGGACATCACTGCTGAGGCGGGGGTGTTTCCCGGCGGGCATGGCGGGGTCTTCGCTGATATTGATCTGGACGGTGATCTCGATCTGTTCGTGCTGAGTCACGATACAACGCAGCCAGCCGGAGCCGATACGGGGGATACGGCTGACGGTACCGATACTGAAACGGTGGCCGCTGGGAGCGGTGATCGGTTGTATCTGAACAATGGATCGGGAGTATTTACCATCGTACCGGGCGGTCCATTGGCCGATATGTATCCATCCGAGGGTGCGGCATGGTGCGACATCGATGGCGATGGCCTGCCCGATCTGTATGTCGCCAATTATGAACAGGCAATATCCGAAACCGGTGGCCAGCGAGGCGTCGGCTCTCCGGACCGGGTTTACCGAAACCACGGGAACGCCGGTTTCGACGATATCTCGGATCGATTCGCTCCACCCGGTGGCGAAGCGCTGTGCGGCCGGGGTGTCAGTTGTGGCGATGTCGACAACAACGGTCGCCAGGATATCTTTGTGTCGAATTACCGCTTGCAGCGGAATTTTTTGTGGATGAATTATCCCCATGATGTCCTTCCGGTGTTCTCGGACGAAGCCCTGACGCGTGGTGTCGCGGGCACCGACATTGACGGTTGGTGGGGGCATACCATCGGTTCTGCATGGGCTGATTGCGATAACGACGGGGATCTCGACCTGTTCAGTGCCAATCTCGCACATCCACGCTACATCGAATTCTCGGATATCTCTCAGTTACTGATCAATTCCGGACCGCCGGATTTCCGGTTTTCCGACCGAACCGCGGAATCAGGTATCATGTTTGACGAGACACACAGCAATCCGGCATGGGCCGACGTCGACAATGACGGCGATCTCGATCTCTATATCACATCGATCTATGAAAACGAGCGGAGTTATCTTTATTTAAATGACGGGTCGGGGTTGAGGTATACGGAGGCCGGTTTTTTATCCGGTACACGGGTGTATAACGGCTGGGGGTGCGCGTGTGCCGATTTCGACCGTGACGGTGATCTGGACGTGCTGGTCGGCAGCGGATCGGGGATCCGGCTGTTCCGGAACCGGGGCAACGCACATCACTGGCTCCAGGTCGCCATCACCGGATTCAGCCCCATCGGCGCTCGCGTGACGGTCATTCAGGGAAATCGCAGCCAGATCCGTGAAATCCAGGCCGGATCCGGAACGACCAGTCAGGATGACGGCGTGGCGCATTTCGGTTTCGGTGGCGATGCATCACCGGTAACGGTCCGTGTGCACCTGGTAAACGGCCGGGTTTTTGAGCGAACGAATGTTGGGATCGATCGTCGTATCGCGTTGGGTGAAGGATTCAATGACATCCAATAAAACGACATGATAGAACCAGTCTAAAAAACGTCTCTCACTTCAGTCGCCATATAGCATCCATTCAGTCGCCATGATGCGCGCTGTCTTGTGCCCTCGCGTGCATATCGATTACAATCATTCGAGAGCGAACACTGACGTTCGACAGCCTCGGGAGGCTGTCTTTCCGACATGAGGAGGAACTGATATGACGCACCGGATCCTCGTTATTCCTGTATTTATCACGCTGTTATCGTCCCTTCCGGCCCATTCGGCGACAATCCGCGTCGGCCACGGCAGTGGATACGATTATTCATCCATTACCGCGGCACTTCTCGCTGCCGGATCGGGTGACACAATAACCGTCGCCACCGGAACGTACTCGTCCACCGGGTTGTCTCCGGAAACATTTCCACTGATACTGCGGGACAATGTCTTACTCATGCGTGAATCGTCGGATAGCCTGCCGATCATCGATGGAAATCATTCCAACACGGTGTGCCTCTGTGAAAACGTTACGATGACGATCGAAGGCTTCCGGATCACCGGCGGTATTACGGTCCAACCGGAAACCACCGGGGGCGGCATGCAAGTAAACCAGTCCAATGTGACGGTTCGTCACTGTGATTTCATATCCAATGGGGCGGAAATCAATGGTGGAGCCGTTCATTGTCAATCATCGACGATGATGTTCGAGAACTGCCGGTTTGAATCCAACGTCGCGCTTACCGGGGGTGGCCTGTATGCAGAAAGCGGTTCCAATCTCATGATTACCGGCTGCGTATTCATGAACAATACTGCCGCATCGACAGGTGGAGCGCTTCATTGTGGTTTGGCTTCCGATGTTCAACTCATCGAATCGGAGATAGAAGCCAATGCGGCGAGAGACGGTGGCGGCATCAGCTGCTACGCATGTTTCCTTTCCATGCACAATACCCATGTGTCCGGCAATGCGGCGGAGACATCCGGTGGCGGCGTGGTGGGATATGATTCGACGATCGACGTCCGGCAGTGTGCCGTTATGGAAAACAGTGCGATGACCGGCGCTGGATTCGCGATGCAGCCAGGGTCCTGTCTGCGGGTGTACGACAGTGTCGTAATCGGAAACTCTGCATGGCAGAAGGGGGGTGGATATTATGGGAACCAATCGGAGATTGACGTGCTGTATGCAACGGTATTGGGAAACAGTGCCAGCAGTGAAGGCGGCGGATTCTATCTGAACCTTGTCAGCGGCATCATTGCCTCATCGGATATCGTCGATAACACCGCTGTCAATGGCGGAGGCATCTGCGCAGAACACGGAACGGTTATGAGTTGTGTCAACTGCCTGCTGGCTCGAAATTATGCAACGGAATTCGGTGCGGCATTTCATTTCGCGGAGTGTTCTCCGGTATGCCTGAACTGCACGATAACCGACAATCAAGCCTCGGATGGCGGCGGTGCAGGCTCGTTTATAAACGCTTCGCCCATCTTCACGCGCTGTATCCTCTGGGACAACGCCATCGATGAAATCTTCATCTTTTCGGGATCACCGGAGTTTACTTTCTGCGACATCGATGGCGGTTGGTCTGGTATCGGGAACATCACGTCCGATCCTCTCTTTGTCACTGGTCCCAACGGATCGTTCTATCTCAGCCAGATATCCGCCGGTCAATCCGCCGACAGCCCCTGTGTGAACACAGGCAATGTCCCGGCGGCCAGCGTGTCGTTTACTTCAGCCGACCGAACATTTTACCTGGATACCATGACCACCCGTACCGATGAACAAACGGATTCCGGCATGGCGGATCTGGGATATCATGACGATCCACTGCGTGACCCCTGTGTCGAGTTGGGGTGTCATATCGATATGCCTGCTCTGTATTTTTCACCCGGCGATTCTTTTTTCTGCAATGTGATCATCCATAACCCGGAGACACTGATTTATCCGGATATCCCCGTTTTCATGATATTGGATGTCGCCGGCACCTTGTTTTTTGCTCCCGGTTTCACCGGCTTCGACAGGTATACCCGTTCAATCATTCCCGGTAAAAATACAGTGATCGTTCTGCCTCCGTTCACATGGCCCGCCGGATGCGGTACCGCTTCGGGAATCCGATGGTACGCCGGCATGACCAATCACGCCATGACCGAGCTGTTCGGCTCATTCGATACCGTGCAATTTGGATGGGGCAGTTAATACAGCGGTCACTCCACCATGGGATCGTCACATGTCGTCATGCCCAGCACAACCATGAATATCGCTTGAGCGTCACCCGCTGTCACCATTCCGTCGCCATTGCAATCCGCGGCGCACGCTTCCCGGATCGTCTGCGGTATCATGCCGAGCGCAGCCATGAACGCCAGTTGCGAATCCGACGCCGTGATGTCTCCATTCAGATTGACATCCCCCGTATGGCTGCAAATGACCATGGAATGAAAACCCATATCCACGAGTCCGGTATCAGCCACACCATCCGTTCGTGTGGTCAGTTCATTCAGGCAGACCGGATCGAATAGTGGATGAACAGCACAGATGACTTCAGCAAGATCACTCCCGGCATCAATACACGGGCTGTCTTGCGCCTGTCCGGCCGCTATGTGGCTCAGGCAGTACTCCCCCGGCAGACCGGAAACGAACAATGGATCCGCATCAATGTTACCGGTGCCCGGAAAACCACCTGTGATCAGCGAGTAGGTGATGATGGGGGGAATCCCATGCAATTCATCGGGCGAATTGTTCCAGAAAATGCAATTGGTTATCACCGGATCGGCGATTTTCCCGCCACTGTATGCACCGCCATACTGGGATGCGGTATTCCCGGTACATGTACAATTGATTAAGGTCAAGCCGGTTGAAACCACGAAACCATTGATCCCAGCGCCATATTGAGCAGCATTCTCCACGAAAAGACAGTTGATGAAATCATGATCCGAACTGTAGCAGTATAGGCCTCCACCCCCGTGCGACGTATTGTTGCGAAACACACAGGTGAAAGTCATGGAGGGTTCTTCCGCGAATTCACTATACATGCCACCCCCCAGGTTTTCCGATTGGTTGAACTCGATCAGGCAATCCACGACGTGACTCAACGAGCGGTACAGGAAAAGACCGCCGCCATACGATGCCTGGTTGGATGCGATTGTACACTGGGAAATGACCGGATTCGCTTTGTGACTGTATATGGCCCCCCCCTCCGCCCGGTATAGTCCGGCCGTGTTGTGATGGATATCACATCGCTGAATCAACGGATCACATTGATGGCAGTAGATCGCTCCGCCTCGAGCCGCCAGCCCTCCCGTCAAACCCATATCTTCGATCGTGACGGTATCGTCACGGTACAGGAAAAAGATACCGCCGGTCGATTCGGCGTCCAGAACCGTTTGAATGCGGGAAACACCCCGAATACTCACGTGATTGATGACCGGGAGCGGAAACAATTCACCGGTGGTTGACGGAGAGAACCTCCCGGACCCGATATGAATACGCAACGGCAGGGTTTCCGTTGCATAGATGAGGCTTACGGCATGTCGCACCGTCCGGAACGCCGTTTCCCACGTCAGTCCGTCGTTGGTATCGCTGCCATCCGGGGTCACATAGACATCCTGGCGGATCGGTTCCCGGATATATGTGCAGTGGGACAGGTCGAAGGCGGACGACGGTGACACATAATAATCGGACAGATAATAACCGGTAAAATGATTGTATTGCGCGTTGATTGGTGGATCGGGAAGAAACAAGCAAGCGATGTCAGCACCGGTTTCCGCGAAATTATCGGTAAAAACGTTGGCATCACCGACGGAACCACCAATAACGATCGACGATTGCGAAAAGCAGATAGCGCCACCCAGCGTCGCGATATTGTTCTCAAATGTACAACCCGTCACACTCCCCGTGGAATCCTCCTGAAAATACACCGCCCCGCCCCGCTGCCCGGCCCTGTTCCCAGTGAACGTGCAACAGTCGATTTCGGCGGAACCCCGAACATCGATTGATCCCGAGTGCACCGATGATACGTTGCCGTCAAAGAGACAACCGGTGATGAGAGCGTTGCTGTTACAACTCATGATAGCACCCGCAACACTCCAGTCCCCGGTGGTTTCATTCGCCGTGAATACGCTGTCCCGCACAACCATCAGGGTGTTGTTGAAACCCGCAACACAGCCGCCCTGCCCCTGGTATCCGGAGATGACGTTTTCAGTAAACGTACATTCCGATACTTCGACGGAGGATTCGGTGGCATAGATAGCGCTACCTCCCAATGAGAAAACGGCTGTGTTGGTTGTGAAAACGCAGTTCTGGATGATCAGGCCGGATGCCGTTTGAGCATAGATCGCTCCACCCTTGTCTTCCGTGACGTTTGTTTCAAACCGGCACTGAGACAGTAGCGGAGCGGATCCTGTGATGAGTATCGCGCCGCCTTGCGCAGAATAATTGCTTTGGTAGGAGTGAATGATCGTGAACCCCACCAGCTGGGACGCGTTAGTTTCGCCGCTGGTAAACAGGAACGCCCGGTGATTGTCCGATGCCGTTCCCTGGCAATCGATCACACAGAAATCCGGACCCTGTTCGGATTGCACAGTGATCGCTTTTCCGAGGAAATTAACATCCCGGTTACCGAATCCGGTATACATGCCATCGGCAACGCACACGACATCCCCATCCACCGCAGCGTTTATTGCGCTCTGGATGTGGGGGTATTGGGCCGGAACATGCAACTCGGCTCCGAGGAGGCGGCTGGGCATGAAGACAACCGCTGCGATGACCGTCCAAATGAACGGCCTTGCGGTATATCCTGGGCAATCGTTTTGTATTTGTTTCATCACAAACCCTCTTGAAAACGGTGATGGTATATATCAACAAGGGATTGCAATTTTTATGCCCGGTAACCTGGCCCGGTAACCTGGCCCGGTGCTTGCAC
>JAFGMN010000099.1 GCA_016927515.1 candidate division CSSED10-310 bacterium
CCAGGTAAAGAACGCCGCCATCGGGACCGTCGAAGAAAAACGGAAGCAGATTCATGTTGGTCCCCGGTGTCCAGCCGCCCTCGATATCGCAATAGTCGATATCGGGTGCAACCGCCGGATCCTGGGACGTGATCTGATTCGGTTCATTCTGCCAGGCGATACAATTGAGCATGATCAATTCGGATGCATACGCCAACACGCCGCCGCCGCCGCTCGTCGATCCCGCAACGTTCATATACATCGTGCAGTTTTGGAAATCGATGGGTCCGGAACAGCGGTCAAGCTCCACAGCGCCGCCATAGTTGGACGCATTGTTCTCCCAGAATGCACAGTTGATGATGTCCATCTCCGTATCAAACAACAGCATCGCCCCACCCTCGGTGGCATAGTTGGCATTGAACCGGCAATTGGCAAGATACGGAGTTCCCCCGGTAACATAAAGAGCGCCCCCCGTGTTTGCTGCACAAGACTCAAAAACGCAGTTCACAATGGAAGGACTGCTTCCGGAGCAGAGAATAGCTCCGCCATTCGCGGAGGAATACCCGCTGATCATCGAAAAACCATCCACAAATGCCGTTCGGGATTCCCCGGAATGGAAATGGAAACCCCGGTGGGCGTTACCGAGCAGCAACCGCGTCGTAACCGGCCCATCAGCCGCTCGCACGATGATGTTTTTCCCCTGGAAATCCAGGTCCCAGTTACCGGTCCCCGTGTAGTTACCAGGCGCAACCAGGACGATGTCGTGAGCACCGGCGGCATCAATCGCCGCCTGGATTGTCGCGTAATTTTCAGGAACCAGCCGGTATGTCGGGATATTTAGAGGATAGTGATACCCCATGTCTACAGTTCCGGAATCGCCCGGTCCGGCAGGATCGGTGGTCAACTGGTTCATGCAGACGATTCCATCGGCACCGGAGAAACACGCATTTGCGGCGGGGCTCCCGCCGGTATCAACGCACGGACTGCCTGAAACGGGCAGCTGATTGAGATAAAAAGCTCCGAATGGTCCGATCTCGAACATTGGATCGGCATTGATATTCCCTGTACCCGTGACAACTCCGCTGGTAAGCTCCACATTGCTGGTGGTAACCATCGCTGTTTCATAGTTTCTGTAATCTGTGAAATCGTTGAAATAAATGATGCTGTTTTCGCAGATCAAGGTACCGGCTGCATTATAAAAACCGCCGGTCCGATTGGCATTAACCGTGTGATTGCCGGTGATCGTGCACCCGGACATTGTGAGAACCGTGTCCACACCGGATACGCCGATCCCGCCGCCGGAATCCGCGGTATTATCTTCGAACAGGCAGTTGATTAATGAAATCAACCCGCTACTGACATACATTCCACCACCGAACCCGTAATCGTTTGTCGAGACATTGCCCCGGAATATACAATTGGTGATCAGCACATCACTATCGGATCCAGTGACATAAAGCCCACCACCTTCTTCCGAGATACAATCCTCGAAAATGCAATCGGTCACGTGACACCCGACATCAAACAGGATCATTCCTCCGCCATAATTGACAGCGGTGGGGTCATCGCCATGCCGGATGGTGAGTCCGCGAATAACGGTATCCCGCCCTTCGGACATATATATTTTAAAACCGTAACTCTGGTATTCGCAATCAATGATGCACGATTCGGGCCCGCTGACGGACCGGACGATGATCTGTTTTCCCAGGGTCGAGATTTCCCGATTACCGGGTCCGGTGTAAATGCCGTCATCGATCAGTACGGTTTGCCCGTTGCTGGCGGCATTGATGGCAGCCTGGATCGTGGCATAATCCTGTGGCACGCGGATAACCATGGGAATCGGTGTCGAAGTGGGTGTTATATACGGTGTGGGTGTCGGCGTGCTGGTAGCCGGTAGGTGGGTGGGGTAATGGTATCCCATATCCACAATACCTGAATCGGTTATCGTGTCGATGCGTGTCGTCAGGTCATCCATCCCGACCAATTCGCCTGGAGCCAAGTAAAACCAGACATTGGCGGCCGCTGTTGATCCGCTGTCGATGCATGGGCTGTTTGCGATATTCAGGTACAGATCACCGAGGGGTCCTGTGACAAACTGGGGATAGTCATCGGTATTGCCCTGCCCTGTCCAGCCTTCGGCCACGTCGGAATACGTCACGGAGATCGTTCCGCCGGCTAGATAGATTTCACCGGGATCATTGTAAAAGAGAATGCTGTTGATAACGGATGGCGACGCATTGACTCCAACCGCGATACCTCCACCTTCGTTGTCGGTGCCATTGGCATAGCTCGTGATATTGCGGAAACTCGGTGCCGCATAATCGTCACAATAGATACCGCCGCCGAGATCCGTGGCAAAATTGCGGATCAAGGCGCAGTTCGTCACCACAGGAGAGGCATCGACGCAACAGATAGCTCCGCCGCGCTGGCCGGCTTCGTTGTGCTCAAAAACACAATGAGAAATTACGGCTGTTGATTCTTCGCAATAGATCCCACCGCCATGCTGTGTTGCCACATTACGTTCAAACCGGCAATCGGTAATCATTGGGCTCGACTGGAAACAGTACACACCCCCTCCGTCACCCGGATACCCACCATTGCGGATCGTCAGCCCCCGCAGGATCGATTCATCATCTTCGCCCGATCCGAAACGAACGCCGGAAGACACTCCCTCGCAATCAATAATGCAGAAGTAGGGGCCGTCCTGCGATTGCACCGTAATAGGCTTGCCTCCGTAGGTCAGATTCGTGTTGCCCGGACCTCGATAGGTACCATTCGCAATAATAACCCGATCACCGGGAAGCGCTGCATCGATAGCCGCCTGGATCGTCGCGTAATCGTCGGGAACATGGATATCCTGCGGCAGCGGCGTCGGTGTGGGTGTGGCAACGAGCACGACTTCCAGGCAATAGTCGCCGGATATGATCGATTCTGTCCGGGCATCGACCCAGATGTAATAACGGGTTGTTGTCGCCGTCCATTGCATCGAGAACCGGCCGTATGGATGAGGAGTAACTAAATAACCACATGAAGGCTCCATGGCATCCATGGACCGGTCAGCGCATGCCACTGTGGCGGAACTTGGCGAGCAGATCGTCGAAATCGTCCAGTCCGCGTTGAAATCCCCCTCCCCACGAAACTCATAGACGGAGCCGGGATTGAAATCGTGGAAAGCATACACGCGATCCCCGCCGTCATGCCCGTCACCACAGTCATGATAATCGGTGGCACCGTAAATCGTATCGCAGATGCATTGACCCACCAGGTAGTTTTCCGGTTCAGTGCACGTATCGTTATCCGGAGGTATCGGCGTGTCGGTGGGTGTCGGTGTAATGGTCGGCGTTCCGGTGGCCGTTGGTGGAACCGGTGTGAACGGAGGTCCGGTCACTTCGCAGTTCGCTACGCCCCAGAGTATATCGTCCAAATGACCCGACCACTTGATGCGAAACGTTCCATCCCCAAAGGGTCCTCCTGTTCTGCCCCAACTGTTTTTGCAGATCCAATACTGATTCTCGGTATCGTAACCGATGATCAGAACACCGTGACCCCCCTCGAAACTGTCTTCGTAATTGATGTAGACCCCATCGGTCCATGGAGCGGTTCCCTGCGCAGAACGCCAGTAATTGAGAAAGTCGGTGTGAACGGAATACGATATGAATGCGGGTCCCGAAACTTCCAGCGCAGCGATCACTGCATCCGGATCGTCGATATCGACATAATAATGGGACCCCTCTTCTACACGACTGCCGATTCCGGGACATGACGTGTCGCATGCCACCGAAGAGCAGTCAGGAGGGCATGTCAAGCTGCTGCATGACGTGCCACCATCACCGAAGGGATAACACGATTCCAGTACCGGATCGGTCGAGTAGAAAAAACTGAAAGCAGACGAATTACCTCCGCAGCATCCCCTGAAACGGGTATCACACGACAACAGGATCTGCTCCGATAAATCCAGTTCGATTCCATACTCGATCAGGAAATGGGATTCCAGGGTTCCGATGACGGCAAAGGCCCAGCAAGCGCCGCAGGCAACCTGGTTTTTTGCCGGCGTCACGCCACCGAGATCCCGCCAGTCGAAATGACTTCGTCCGGAATCACTTTTCGGGAAATGACGCATCTTCGCTGCGACCTCGTCCGGATCCGGGCGGATCGCTCCAAAACTGTACAGTTCACCTTCGTACCACCGTTCAACCGGCATTTCCGGTCCGGTGGTATCAGCGGACACGCTGTACGCCACGCCCGCCATGAAACACACTACGACATAATAACGTAACCAAACCATATCCAAACTCCTTGTTAAAGAGGACTTATCGCAAACTATTTAAAGAAACCAAACACACCAAACACACGGAATGCATAGCAAAGAGTTGGTCCTACCGTCAACTCCTTTAGCGAGGAGTCTGTGTAATTATCACAGCCCATTAAAGCAGCTTTTTGTCTATTGGTCGGCAGCTCAATGCTCGAATTTAAACGAATCGAACCGATCGCTCCGGGTTCCCTTGATCGCGAACCGGTCCAGCAGCGCGTTGATATGCCATTTCACCAGCAGCAGGACAATCCGGGCCGGCTGCCGAATCCGCGTAAAATACGCGTAGTATAGAAAAAAAAGGGCTCGGACCCACCGGTTAGAATCCGTAAGAAAAAAATCGACCCATGCCGGGCGGGTATACGGAGTCATGCGCAGAAGCCGGTTCAGATACGAGGGCTGGTACGGGTTATTCAATCGGTAAACACCATTTCGGGCGGGATGACCATCCTCCAGATTCCGGTCCATGGGGGTCCCAGGGTAGGAGGTATACGGGAAAATATTGATAGTGAAATTCCTTTTCAACCGATTCAGTCTTCGAATATTTTCCTTCTTGAACTCATCGGTATCCCCCGGGAAATCAACGATGAAATCGTAGCAGATCGCACGGACGGCATGATCAAATGTGTCCAGCACCCGAATGGCCGCGTCCATATGCCGGTCGGATATCGGCCGGTTGAAAATGTTGCGCCGAACAGTTTCGCTGTAGCTCTGTATTCCCACGCCGATCCCGACA